>CAVIVB010000114.1:0-5257 GCA_963645785.1 bacterium | reverse complement strand
TAATTATGCCACTCGCCGCGAGGGGCGCTCCTACTGAGCCTGATTTCGGTGTGGAAAAGTGTCGCGTTTTACCCTCTACCAAAGTGGGCGAAAATATGGTATAATATACGCCATGGAAACAAACGAGTATCGCGAGATGCGTCTCCAGAGCATGAAGGCGCTCAAGGAAATGGGTTATGAACCGTATGGTTGTCGTTATAATCACGAGGACCTGGCGGTGGTGCGTGCGCATTTTGAAGAAGGCAAGGCGGTGCGGCTTGCGGGCCGTCTGCTGATGATTCGGCGCATGGGCAAGATGAATTTTGCCACGATGAATGATGGCACGGATAAGTTCCAATTGATTTTCAAGCGGGATGAACTTTCCGAGACGGCTTTTGCCGCGTTCAAGCAATTGAATTTGGGCGACATCATTGGCGCGGAAGGGACCTTGTTCACGACGCAGAAGGGTGAGAAGTCCTTGATTGTGAAGGAATGGACGATGCTGGCGAAGGCGTTGGAGCAGCCGCCTGAAAAGTTCCATGGGCTTGCAGACCAGGAAGAATGTTATCGTCGGCGCTACATTGATTTGATGACGAATGATGAAAGCCGCAATCGGTTTTTCATGCGTTCGCGTTTGTTGATGGAGACGCGGAAGTATTTGTGGTCGAAGGGTTTCAATGAAGTGGAGACGCCGATTCTGCAAGCGCAGGCGGGCGGTGCCGCGGCAAAACCTTTTGAGACGCACTTCAACGCGCTTGACCAGCACATGGTGCTTCGCATCGCGCCGGAGCTTTATTTGAAGCGCTTGCTTGTGGGCGGGATGAATAAGGTGTTTGAGCTCGGCAAGGATTTCCGCAATGAGGGGATTGACCGTTCGCACAATCCGGAGTTCACGGTTTTGGAAGTGTATGAAGCGTATGGCGACCGGACGTCGATGGAAGCGATCATTGAAGGATTGATTCCGCATTTGTGTGATACGGTTGTGGGCACGCGCGAGATTGAGTATGGCGAAAAGAAGGAGATTATCAACTTCAATCCGCCGTATCGGCGCGTGGCGTATAACGACCTTGTGAAGGAATTGATGGGCGCGGATTGGTTTGAGCTTCCGTTTGAAACGCAGCTTGAAAAGGCGAAGGCCAAGGGCAAGGAAACGGAGACGAATCTCGAGCTTGACGAGGTGCACGATACGCTCATGCTCACGCACGAAGTGTATGATAAGCTCATTGAAAAGAACTTGCGCCAGCCGACATTTGTGACGCGCTTGCCGCACGAATTTGTGCCGCTTGCCAAGGCGTGCAAGGATGATCCGAAGCTTGTCGATGTGTTTGAATTTGTTGTGGGCGGGCGTGAGTTGTGCCCGGGCTACACGGAACAAAATGATCCGCTTGAACAGCGCAAGGCGCTTGAGAATCAAGCGGGTGAAGACACCGAAAAGATTGATGAAGATTTCATTTCCGCGCTTGAATGCGGCATGCCGCCGACGGGTGGTTTGGGAATTGGCATCGATCGTTTGGTGATGCTGTTGACGGGTTGCGATGGTATTCGCGATGTCGTTCTCTTCCCGCAAATGAAGAAGGCGTAAGCGCACATGGAAGACGCAGTCCAGAAGGAATATTTTGAACTCTTGAAGTTTGAAAGCGTGGGCGCGGAGCCGACGCATCTTCGGGACTGCGTGCAATGTGCGATGTGGCTGAAGGCGTGGTTGGAGAAGCTTGATTTCGCGGGTGAACTCATCAGCGAAAAGTTTTCTCCGCCCATCGTGTATGCGGAACGGCGCGGCACGGAAGGTGCGCCAACCGTCCTTATTTATGGGCATTACGATGTGCAGCCAGCCGACCCTTTGAATGAATGGACGACGCCTCCGTTTGAACCGACGGTGCGCGAGGGGCGTGTTTTTTGCCGCGGTGCGCAAGATGATAAAGGCCAGACGTTTGCATTTTTGTGTGGCGTGCGGGACTTCATTTTGGCGTGTGGGAAAAGTGCCGCGGTGCCGACCATCAAGGTTTTATTGGAAGGGCAAGAAGAAAGTGGGAGCGCGGCACTTTCTGAATTGGCGCCGAGCCTGCGGCGAAAAATTGCCGCGGATGTTTTGCTTGTGTGTGATACATCGGCCGCGGCAGATTTGCGGCCCGCGATTGTGGCGGGCTTGCGGGGCATGGCGACGATGACGGTTCGGCTTTCTGCCGCGTCGCGCGATTTGCATTCAGGCGAGTATGGCGGGATTGCTCCGAACGCGGCGCAAGGCATGGCCGAACTTTTGGCGACGTTGCATAATCCCGATGGTTCGATTGCGGTTGCGAGTTTTCGTGATGGGATTGAGCCGCCGACGCATGATGAGTTGTATGAGGCCGAACGTGCGGCGTTGGATGAAAAGGCGTATGCGGAGGATATTGGTTGCGAGCCATGCGGCGGGCAATTAGGAAAGTCGATCGTTCAGAGGAATTCATTTGAACCGACGATTGAGGTGAATGGAATTCACACGGGCTATGGCGGCGCGGGCGCGAAGACGGTCATTCCGTGTGCGGCGTTGGCGAAGCTTTCGTTGCGCCTTGTGCCAGGCCAAAATCCACGCGGTGCGATTGATGCGGTGCGGACGCATTTGGAAGCGCATGTGCCGCGCGGGATGAAGCTTGCGATTGAAGATGTGCAAGGTGGCGCGCCGGGATTTCGTTTGCCGCTTGCTTCGCCCATCTTTCGTTTGGCGGACGATGTTTTGAAGGAGATGGATGCGCGCGGGCCCGTGTTTCAATGGGATGGCGCGTCCATTCCAGTTGTGTCGATTTTGCGAGAGGCGTCGGGCGCGGCACCTTTGCTTGTGGGGTGGGGGCAGGCGGAGGACCGCATTCATGCGCCGAATGAGAGCTATTCGTTCGCTCAATTTGAAAAGGCACGCGAATGGGCGCGGCGCATTCTCGCGGCGCTCGGATGAAGACGCTTGCGCAAACTTTGGAGCGTTGGTTCGCAGTCCATAAGCGGCCGATGCCGTGGCGCAAGAAGGTGATGCCGTACGCTTCGTACTTGAGTGAAATTATGATGCAACAAACGACGTATGCATCGGTGTTGCCGTATTATGAACGCTTTTTGAAACGCTTTCCAACGATTGAAAAACTTGCCGCGGCAGATTTGGCGGATGTACTCAAAGCGTGGGAAGGGCTTGGCTATTATGCGCGGGCACGCAATTTGCATCGGGCCGCAAAAGAAATTGCCGCGAATAAAGCTTGGCCAAAAAGTGCCGCGGAATGGGCAAAGGTGCCAGGCGTTGGGCCCTACACGGCCGCGGCACTTTCAAGCGTCCTCAATGGCGAGCGGACTTCGGTCGTTGATGGAAATGTGGCGAGAGTTTTTGCTCGGTATTGGATGCTCGCGGATGACTTTCATAAATTGCCAGCACGGAATAAATTGGCCGCGCGACTTGACCAAGAAATTGCCGCGGCAAAAGTTCCAGGCGACTTCAATCAGGCCATGATGGAATTGGGGGCGCTCGTGTGTACGCCGACGAATCCAAATTGCGAGGCGTGTCCATTGAAGGGAAAATGTGCCGCGAAGGAGGAGGATGTGATTGCAAATTTTCCGGCGAAGGCGAAGAAGAAAGAATTGCCGCGGCGCGCGGCGCATGTTGTTGTAATTGCTGATGAGAAGGGGTGCGTTTTGCTTGTGCAAAATAAGGAAGGTGGGCTTTTGAAGGGGCTTTGGGAATTGCCGAGTGTGGAAGGGGCTGGCGAGCATCATCAAACCTTTTCGCACTTTCATCTCGATTGGAAAGTTTCGCGTGGGAAGCGGACGGATGCCACTTTTCAAGACCCGCGCAAAGTGCCGCTGACGACCGCGACGAAGAAGGTGCTTGCCGCCGCTGGACTTCTTTAAAAAAGAGGATTGAGTTTTTGTTCGAAACATGGTATAATATGAGGCATTGAAAATGGTGTAAAGTTTGGTTGGCGGTTAGATAGGAGACAATGGAAGATGGGATTATTGCTACAGTGGGTAACGGATGCAGAATTGATTCGGCGAATTGATTCTGCACGGGAATCTATTGTTTTGTATACGCCTGGTGTGGATGAGAAGGTGGCGAAGGCGCTTTGTAGGGCTATGCAGAGGTTGAATGGGGAGATTAAGATTGTGTTGGATGTGTCACAGAAGTCGATTGATATGGGTTTTTTGGAATGTCCGGCAATCGCGCTTATTTGGCAAGGGCAATGTGAATTGGGTCGGCAAGTATTTTTTCATCGGGCCGGATTGAGGTTAGGGTTTTTGAAGGTTGATTCGGATCCTTATTTTGTTTATGCGCCGTTTGCTCGATTGATGGAGGATGAGAATAAGCCCGTTGTGTTGAGTTGTCCGTCTGGAGCAAACGTATGGGAGACGGATGAATCTGGGGACTTATTAGAGATTACACCAGTTGATCGAGATCAGGTTTTTCGGCTTTGTGTGGGCTCATTCAAGAAGGGGCAGTCGCTTTCAGAAATAAGGGCTGGATATGAAGAGAAAATTGCCGCGAAGGACAGAGAGTTGGTTGAGGTTAGGAAAGAATTAGAAAGGGTCAAAGAAGAAAAAGAAGAGGCGGTTCAGCGTTATAAGGATAAGTTCAGACTACGGCGTATAGATTTTACGATAAAAGCTCAGCCAATGAAGATAGATAGTCGGCGCGTCAAAATTCCGCCAATGTTTTTGGTTGGGCTTGAGACGGAAGTAGTTGAGAGGCTGTCTGCAAATTATCCACTTTATTCCAAACTTAAGGATGTCGAGAAGTCACTTGCAGGTTGGAAATATGAGGGTGCACGGATAAAAGATTTCCATGAAGAAGAGGAACGCATACGAGAAAAATACCTTATAACCGTTCCAAGATTTGGGTCTTTTATTCTAACGGAAGATGTGGATAGTTTTGCCGCGGATGTAGAAAAGCTTAAAGAGCTAGGGCGGAAAATGGGAAAAAACATTCTGTCTGTTATTCGCGAAGAGATTGATAAGAACATTGATAAGCTTTATGATGGCTTGACGGTTTATTGGAAGAAGTCGAGGGATCCTTGGTGGGGACAGGTTCAGAAAAGTCTTGTTCAAGCGCACGTTTTGGGATTGGAGGTTTTTAGTCCTAGAGAGTACTTCAAAGAAGAGATGCACAAATGTATTGGTACGGATCGTGCATTAGAGAAGAAATTTATTCCTGGGATTAATCATCATGAATATCCGATTGATGAGGCGTTGACAAAAGATATGAAGTTTATTTCCGCTCTTGAAAAGGCTTTGCGACAACGTAATGGACGGTTGCGGGAGAGTCGCATGG
>CAVIVB010000113.1:0-5771 GCA_963645785.1 bacterium | reverse complement strand
TTTGGGCGTGGGTGATAATGGCGTGCGGATTCTGAAGGAAGAGACGGTGAAGAAAATTTTGGCGAATTCGACGCGTCCGGAAGGTATGGGCGGTTATTCGTTGGGGCTTTGGGCGCCGCTCGCGAAGGATGAGAATGCGGATTCGTGGTTTGGTCACGGTGGTGCGTGGGGGACGGATGCGGCCGTCAATTGGCACAAGAAGCAGTTGCGCTTGTGGGTGTGGCAGCAGTGTGGCGGCACGGGTGTGAAGAACGCGATTTGGGAAGCGCGCGCCAAGGCGCAGGATGAGTTCTTCAAAATGAAAGCGGACGATACCGATGCGAAGGCGTATACGGGCCGCACGAAGTAAGGTTTGAAACAAATAGGAAAATAAATTCCATAAAGAAAGAAGACGGAAAAATGTCAGACGTGAGAGTTAGGTTTGCGCCCTCGCCAACGGGCAAGGTGCATATTGGGAACATTCGCGCGGCGATTTATAATTGGTTGTATGCGCGGCACACGGGCGGCAAGTTTTTGTTGCGCGTGGAGGATACCGACCTCGAACGTTCGACGCCGGAAGCGATTGCAGTTTTGATGGACTGCATGAAGTGGCTGGGGCTCGATTATGACGAACCCGTCTTCTATCAGACGAAGAATGTGGCGCGGCACTTGGAGTGTGTGGAAAAGCTTCTCGCCTCGGGCCATGCGTACAAGGTTGAGAAGACCTCGCGCGATGGCAAGACGGGTGTCGTGACCATGTTCAAGATGCCGAAGGAAGGCACGATTGAGTTTGACGACATTGTGAAGGGGCACATGGCCAAGAAGGCCGAGGATGTGCAGGACTTCGCGATTGTGCGTTCGGACGGCTCGCCGATTTTCCACATTGCGAATGTGGTGGATGATATTGACCAGGGCGTGACGCACATTATTCGCGGCGATGACCACGTGGAAAATACGTTCAAGCACATTTGCATTTTCAAGGCGCTCGGTGCGCCGATTCCGAAGTATGGGCACTTGTCGATGATTGTGAATCAGGCGGGCAAGCCGTATTCGAAGCGGGATGGCGCGGCGTTTGTGGGCGAGTTTCGTGAGCAAGGATATTTGCCGGAGGCGCTGTTCAATTATTTGCTTTTGCTTGGTTGGAATCCGGGCGATGATCGTGAAGTTTTGACGCGTGAAGAAATGGTGCAGCTTTTCGATTTGGAGAAGGTGCATGTGACCGCGGCGAAATTTGACTTGCGCAAGTTGCAATGGATGAATGGCGAGTATGTGAAACGTTTGCCGCGGGAGACGTTTGAGGCGGAGTTGCGCGCGCGGGTTTCTGCCGCGGGGCTCACGATTCCGGACGGATTCAATATGCCGCTTTTGATTGACCAGTTGCAAGTGCGCACGAAGTTCTTGAACGACATGCCGGCGAATTGCGCGTTTTTCTTTACGGAGGATTATCCGTATGATGAGAAGTCCGTTGAGAAGCGTTTGCGCAAGGAAGGCGTGAAGGAGCTTTTGCTTGATTTGGCGGACCGTTTTGAGAAGTTGCCGGAATGGACGACGGCCGCGGGCGAGGCGATGGTCAAGGAACTTTCGCAAGGCAATGGGATGGGGCCGTGGGTGCATCCGATTCGCGTGGCGGTGTCGGGCCGCATGGATGGTCCGGGGCTTTTTGAGATGCTTGAATTGTTGGGGCGCGAGCGGACGGTTGCGCGCTTGAGGAAGACGGCGGGCATGCTGTGAAGACGCTTTTGGTAGGTTACAAGGCGGCGGATTTGACGCCGCAACTTTTGGACGGGGACGTGACGGTTCACGTCCTTGACATCTACCACTTGCACGCGATTGAGCGGGTCTTTCCCGCGGCACATGTTATTTGCGAGCCGCATCTGCCGAAGGAGCATTGGGACCTTATTCGTTTCAAGACGGGGCCCAAGTTGATGGCGGGCGAATTGGCGCTTGACCTTTTGCAGGAGATTCATTTTCTTTTGCGCGAGTCGGGCGGCAAGCTGGACCTTGATTATGTTGGGCGCGAACGTGATCGCAATGATCTCGTGAACAAGATTAAGGATGCGCCAGATCGGGTGCGGAGCTTTCGGGCGGAATGGCCTGCAAGTGTGCCGGGCGGGGACAAACTTCAGTTCGTGAGCTACCCTGGGTGCTTTTGCCATCGGCGGCTTGATGAAGGTGGACTTGCGCTTGCGGAAGTTGCCGCGCGCGAATTGAAAACGCTTTTCCCGAACCGCGAAAAAAGTGCCGCGCCACTCAAGATTCTCGATATGGGATGCGGGTGCGGGCTGGTTGGTTTCCTCATTGCGAGCGTCATTCCGAATGTTGAATTGACGCTCATTGATTCGCATGCACGGGCGATTGAAGCCGCGAAAGAAAATGCCGCGCGCTTCAATATCAACGCCGAAGTCGTGATGACGGACGATGGCATTGATCGCTTGAAGGGCGTGAAGCATCGCTTTGATGTGTTCGTGGGGAATCCGCCTTACTACAGTGATTATCGAATTGCCGAAGTTTTCTTGGATGCCGCGCGCAAGGCCCTCAAAGAAGGCGGCCTTTGCTACACCGTCGTCAAGAATGATGCGGGGCTCAAACCCGTTCAAGAGAAATTCTTCCCTCACGTTGAGACGCTTCATCGGCGCGGCTATTGCGTTCTCAAAAGTATTGAACCGCCGCGCGCAAATTGATTTCAATCAAAAAGACAATCTAGAAAGAAGGACTAAAAATGCAAACCGTCACAACTCAAATCAAGAATTCAATGGCCAGCTCGAGCTGGATTCGCAAGATGTTTGAAAAGGGGCTCGAGCTCAAGAAACAATTTGGCGAAGATGCGGTTTGCGACTTTTCTCTCGGCAATCCAGATGTGCCGCCACCGGTCGCGACGAAAGATGTTTTGACGCGCCTTGCCGATGATGCCATCAAGCCGCTCGGCTTGGGCTATTGCCCGAATGCGGGCATTCCGTCCGTGCGCGAAACGATGGCGGCGTATCTTTCCAAGCAACAGGAAACACCGCTTGCGGCGAAGGACATTGTGATGACGGTGGGTGCCGCGGGCGCGCTCGTTTCATTCTTCCGCGCGGTCGTTGAGCCGGGCGATGAAATCATTACGCCCGCGCCGTACTTCGTTGAGTACGGTTCGTACTGCGGCCACTTCGGCGGCGTTCTCAAGGAAGTGCCATCCATTCCGCCGACGTTCCGTCCAGACATTGCTGCGATTGAAAAGGCGATCACGCCGAAGACGCGCGCCATCATCATCAATTCGCCCAACAATCCGACGGGTTGCATTTATTCGCTCGAAGATTTGCGCGCGCTCGCGGCCGTTGTGGACCGCGTCAATGAAACGCGCGAACGCCCGCTCTTCTTGCTCTTCGATGAACCTTATCGCGCCTTCGCGTATGACGGTGCAACCGTCCCCGCGGCACTTCCTTTGACGAAGTTCGCGTGCGTGCTTGGCAGCTTCTCGAAAACTCTTTCGCTCGCGGGCGAACGTATTGGCTACTTTGTTGCGAACCCAGCGATGCCCGACCAAGCGACCCTCATGGCCGCGGTCACGCTTACGAACCGCACGCTCGGCTACGTCAATGCGCCTGTCCTCGGCCAGCGCCTCGCCGCGGCACTTGTCAATGAAACGGTCGACCTCGCGATTTACGATCGCCGCCGCAAATTGATGGCCAAGGTCCTCTCCGATGCGGGCATCGAATTTGAAATGCCGAAGGGCGCGTTCTACTTCTTTGCCAAGTCGCCCGTCGCGGATGACACCGTCTTCGTTGATGCGCTCCTCAAGGAACGCATCCTCGTGGTGCCGGGTCGCGGCTTTGGTTTCGCGGGCTACGTGCGCCTCAGCTGCAGCGTGGACGAAAAGATTATCACGCGTTCGGCTGAAGGTTTCCGCCGCGCGATGGAGACATTCAAATGATGCTCGCCGCAATTTTTGCCGCGCTCCTTTCTGCGACGAATCACACCGTCACCTTCACTGCGAAGGCGACGGGCGTGCAAGCAGACGTCCAGCTTGAATTTGTGTTTGTCGGACCCAATTCCGACCGCGATTACGAAGCCCTCTTCATGCTTGAAGACCCACTTGAAAACGTCGTGGCCGCCTGCGAGAAGGCGGGTTTTCCAATGGGTCAGCCCTACAATCCTTCGAAGTCTTCCTTCTGGCCCGTCGGCGTCGAAATCAAAATCACGCCCGACATCTGGACATTCATGAAAGACTCGGCAAAAGATGCGCCGCACTTGCCCGCCGTTTGGACCGGCGGCCTGCGCGATTCCAAGAACTTTCCCGTCGCCGCAACGAACATGCCCGCGGCACTTTTCTCGACCTACAGTTGCGACCAAGCCGCGCTCCTCTTCGATGACGCCCTTGACCAGTCCACTTCGTACGGCCGCTTCACGCCCACGAAGCAACTCGAAAAGGACAAGGTCTATACCTTCACCCTTTCGTGGAGTGGCGCGCCGCGCCCCGCGACTCTCTACCCAACCTTCGCGCCAACGAACCTGACCGAAACTTTTGCCGCGCTTCGCAATGCGCCCGCAGGCCAAGATTTGACGCCGACTTTTTCGCCGGCTCTTTCCGTTCGTGAAGCGCAAGCCGTGGCCGCCGCCCTGGCAACACTCGACTCGCGTGCGCTTCGCATCAATTCTGCCGCGCCGGGGCAATTCTTCTATCGTGGTTTCATGCCACTTGAAAAATGGCGCGACCGCCAGCAACGCTTGGCGCAACCTCTCGAAGTCCGCTTTGGCACGAACACAACTTTCACCATCATCGAAGAAGATTGGTCCGTCGAAGGCGACGACCCGAAGTTGACGCCACGCGAAATTCCGCTCGCCGATGTCGCGACCAAGTTCAAAGGCAACACCTGTTTCTTCTATGCGCCCAAGGCGATGAAGCTCGAAAAGATTTTCGATTGCATGAAAACCTTGCCGAAGACGATTCGCAATTGGTATGTCTACGGTGAGGAATAATTTCCTTCTCGCGCTGGCACTTTTATTCGGCGCCGGTTGTGAAAGGACCGCGCACGTGGACCGCGTGGAATGGCCTACGATGGGCACCATCGCGGCACTTTCTTTCAGGACCTCCATTTCCAATTATCAAGATGTGGTCCGCGGCACTTTTTCTGCGGTCGCTTCCAAACTAAATGCGTGGGATGCAAATTCGGAATTGAGCCAGATTAAGACCACGAACAATTATGAGAAGGTCGTTTCGAAAGACGTGCTTCCGTGCTACCAGGCGGCGTTCAAGCTGATGACCGAATCGAAGGGAGCCTTCAATCCGCTTCTCGCAAGTGTTCTTCGCAAGCGGGGTCAGACGCGCCATTCGGCCTTGATTGATTTGGGCGCGATTGCCAAAGGCTTCGCGGTCGACTGCGCGTATGAAAGAATTGCCGCGGAAGGTCCAGATGTCTTAATCGACCTTGGAGGCAACTTGCGCGCATGCGGCGGACATTGGAAGACCGGCGTGCAGAATCCATTCGGCGCAGGATTTGCCGCGACGATTGAACTCCAAAAAGGCGAAGCCCTTGCGACGAGCGCGACTTATGCCCGCGGCAAACATATTCTTGATGGCCGCACAGGGGAGATCGTCTCCAATGAAGTCGCGTCCGTGACGGTGCTTGCGGCGACGGCGATGGAAGCAGATGGACTTTCCACGACGCTTTTTGTGCTGGGGCCCGATGAGGGAATTGAATTCTTGAAGAATCATTATCCCGAGATTGAGGCGTTTTTCATTTTGACGGATGGTTCATTTGTAACCTATCCAAAATCATCTCGTTTCGAGTTTTAAGGTGACTTACCGCGGCAGA
>CAVIVB010000112.1:3482-5788 GCA_963645785.1 bacterium | reverse complement strand
TTCGTGCGGCGGGCGAGGCGGCTGGGTTTGAGCCGTATGATGCGTGTGTGGTGGAGAGTTATGAGTTGTTGGCGCGCAAGGCTGGTGAGGAAGTCGGGGAGCAGATTTACCACTTTTTGGATAAGTCGGAGCGGCATTTGGCATTGAGGGCAGAGATGACGCCGACGTTGGCACGGATGGTGGCGCAGAGGCAACAGGAGTTGGCGTTTCCATTGAAGTGGACGACGATTGCGCAATGCTTTCGGTATGAGCGGATGACGAAGGGTCGGAAGAGAGAGCACTATCAGTGGAACGTGGACATTATTGGGGAAGAGTCGGTGCTAGCGGAAGTGGAAGTGATTGGGGCGGCGTGTGATGCGCTGCGGCGAATGGGCTTAGGCGCGGCGGATTTCAAGGTGCATGTGTCGTCGCGGAAGTTTTTGGGTGAGCTTTTGGAGCAGAGCGGGATTGCGGCGGAGAAGCATGCGCAGGTATTTTTGGCGTTGGACAAGCGCGGGAAGATGCCAGATGAAGAGATCGCGGCGATGCTGAAGGACGGGGGCTTGAGCGAGGCGGATGTGAAGGCGACGTTTGCGATTATGGACACGAAGAGCTATGAGGCGTGTCCGGAGTTGGTGGAATTGTTTCGCTTGGCGGAGATTGCGGGATTTGCGGATTGTTTGGAGTTTGACATTTCGGTGATACGGGGGTTGAGTTATTACACGGGGATTGTGTTTGAATGTTTTGATACGGCGGGTGAGTTCCGAGCGATATTTGGTGGTGGGCGGTATGATAATTTGCTGACGACGATTGGTGGTGCGCCGGCGACGGCGGTGGGGCTTGGGTTTGGCGATGTGGTGGTGACGGAGCTTGCTGTTGAAGGCGCGCTTGGGGGCGGATGCGGCGGCGGAAAAGAAGGGGATCGCGGTTGGGTTTATGTTTCCGGAGCAGAGGGATGCGGCGCTCGCGCTGGCGGCGAAGTTGCGTCGTGCAGGGGAGCGTGTGAATTTGGCGTTGAGGAATCAGAAGCCGAAGAAATTCTTCTCGCATGCGGATTCGAGTGGTGCGGCGAAGGCTGTGTTTTTGGGACCGGACGATGTGGAGAAGGGTGTGGCGCGGATGAAGGACATGGCGACGCGGGAAGAGACGGAGGTGGCGCTCTGAAGGGTGCGATTCGATTTGTGCTGAGCGCGGCGGTTTGTGCTTTGGCCCTTTCTGTGGAAGCGATGGAAGGGGCTGAGGCGATTTCGCGGTTATTGAATTTGCGTGCGGCGGGGAGTGACAAGACGTATCAGGAAGCGGCGGCGGTGGTGCGTGCGGAAGCGGCGGCGGGCGGGGCGTTGCAGCAGTATGTGTTTGCGCTTGTTTCGCTTGCGCCGAATGCGCCGAAGGAAGTGGAATTGGATGAGGCGACGCGGCAGAAATATTTGAAGAATAGCGCGAAGGTGAAGAGGCTGGCGGAGAAGCGGAACAATGCGATGGCGTGGTATTTGCTGTCGATGGAGACGGACAATTTGGATTATTTGAAGAAGGCGGCGGATGGGGGGAATGTGCAGGCGTTGAATGCGTGGGGGGCGTATCAATTGTCGAAGGCGTTGGGGGCTGGAGCGTTGGCGGATACGAATGAGACGGCGCAAGCATTTGCGGCGGCGTTTAATTGTTTTAAGCGGGCGGCGTTGAAGAAAGATGCGAATGGGATGTGCAATTTGGGGATGTGTTACATGCGTGGATATGGGTGTGAGCGCAATACGATTTTGGCGTTTGGGGCGTTTCGAGGCGCGGCGGATTTGGGGCATACGGAGGCGATGAATGATTTGGGAGGGTTTTATCGGGATGGGATTGGGATTGAATGTGACGCGGTGATTGCGGCGAAGTGGTTTGAGCGGAGTGCGCGGCTGGGGAATGCGTATGGGCAGTTGAATTATGCGCTGGCGCTGTTGCGTGGGGATGGGGAATCGCGCGATGAGGCGAAGGCGATTGGGTATTTGCGGCGGGCGGCGTTGCAGAAGAATGCGGAGGCATTGAAGTGTTTATCGGATTGTTATGCGAAGGGATGTGGGGTCGCGGCGGATTCGAAGAAGAGCCTTGTTTTGTTGATGATGTCGCGCGCGGTTGCTGGGGATGGGGCGGCGGTGACGTGGCTGAAGGAAACGGGACATACGAAGTTTGAAGAAGAGGTGACAAAAGAATGAAACTGATGATGATAGGTGATGTGGTGGGGGCGCCGGGGCGTGCCATTTTGACGCGAGAAATGCCGCGGATGAGGAAGGAATTGGGGCTGGATGCGATCATTGTCAATGCGGAAAATAGTGCGCATGGATCGGGTT
>CAVIVB010000112.1:0-3472 GCA_963645785.1 bacterium | reverse complement strand
GGATTTTGCCAAGGCGATGGGCGCGGCGGGTGCGGATGCGCTGACGATGGGCGATCATACGTGGGGACAACGCGAGTTCGCGGGGCAGATTGATTCGATTGAGAATGTGGTGCGGCCGGCGAATTTTCCGGAGGGATGCCCAGGAAAGGGGTGGCGGATTGTGACGATGCCGACGTTTCGGTTTATCGTTGTCAATTTGCAAGGGCGCGTTTTTATGCAGAGTGTGGATTGTCCGTTCCGGGCGATGGAGAAGATTTTGAAGGAAGTGCCGAAGGACATTCCGATTTTTGTGGATTTTCATGCGGAGGCGACGAGCGAAAAGATTACGTTTGCGCATTATTTTGATGGGCGCGTGACGGCGATTGTGGGGACGCATACGCATGTGCAGACGTCGGATGCGCGGCTCTTGCCAAATGGAACGGCGTTTATTACCGACCTTGGGATGACGGGGCCGTACATTTCCTCGATTGGGCGTGATCTTGCGCCTGTGACGCGAAAGTTTGTGACGGGGATTCCGGGGCGTTTTGAGATTGCGACGGGGCCTTGCACGTTGGAAGGGGCGATTATTGAGTTTGACCCCGCGACGAAAAAGGCGTCGTCCATTGCTGCGTATCGTGTGCGGGAGTAGGCGGGGTGTGGATTTTGGGGGATTGAATGCGCGGCGGAAATATGGTATAATATACGGTGAAGTCATTTAGAGTCAAAAGGATTTATAGAAATGAGTCTTTCAGTAGGTATTGTTGGGTTGCCGAATGTCGGTAAGTCCACATTGTTCAACGCGCTGACGAAGAAGCAGCAGGCGGCGGCGGAGAATTATCCGTTTTGCACGATTGAGCCGAATACGGCGGTCGTGGAAGTGAATGATTCGCGGCTGGAGAATTTGGCGAAGATTGTTTCGCCGCAGCAGATTATACGTGCGACGGTTGGGTTTACGGATATTGCGGGGCTTGTGAAGGGTGCGAGTAAGGGCGAAGGATTGGGGAATAAGTTCCTTGCGAACATTCGCGAGTGCGATGCGATTTTGCATGTGGTGAGGTGTTTTGAGAATGATGACATTATTCACGTGCAGGAGGGCGGGAACAAGTCGGCGCCGATTGATCCTGTTGGGGATGCGCAGGTGATTGAGACGGAACTCATTTTGGCGGACATGGAGCAGTTGCAGAAGCGCTATGACAAGGTGAAGAAAGAGGCGCAGGCGAAGGTGGCGCTCCGGCCAGAAGCGGAAGCGTGCGCGGCACTTTTGAAGCACTTGGAAGAGGGCAAGAGTGTGAGGTCGTTCCCACGCAAGGAGGGCGATGCGATTTTGAGCGTGTTGAAGGAGTTGCATTTCTTGACGGACAAGAAGGTGATTTATTGCGCGAATGTGGCGGATGATGATGTGACGGGCGAGAACAATGCGCATGTGGCGGCGTTGAAAAAATATGCCGCGGAGGAGGGGTGCGAGCTCGTTGTCATTTGTGCGCAGATGGAAGCGGACTTGGCGGGCTTGACGGCGGAAGAGACGAGCGAGTTTTTGCAGAGCTATGGGCTGAAGGAAAGCTCCTTGGATCGGACGATTCGTTTGGCGTATCACACGTTGGGGCTGGCGAGTTACTTTACGGCGGGTCCGAAGGAAGTGCGGGCGTGGACGTTCCATCGTGGGTGGAAGGCGCCGAAGTGTGCGGGCGTCATTCACACGGACTTTGAGAAAGGCTTCATTCGTGCGGAAGTGATTGCGTATGATGATTACATTGCGCACAATGGTGTGGCGGGGGCACGTGCGGCGGGGGCGCTGCGGCCTGAGGGCAAAGAGTACGAAATGAAGGATGGCGACGTGGTCGAATTTTTGTTCAACTAAGCGAGGAGGAAAATAAAATGCAGATTCGTCAGATATCAATCTTCTTGGAAAATCGTCCGAAACAACTGAGTCAAATCTGCCGCGATTTGGCGAATGCGGATGTGAATATTGCGACGTTGAGTTTGGCCGACACGAGCGATTTTGGGATTGTGCGGATGATTGTGGATGATCACGAGAAGGCGCGCGATGTGTTGACGGACTGCGGGCATGTCGTGAATGTGAGCAAGGTGATTGCGCTTTGTGTGAGTGACAAGCCGGGCGGGATGGCGGACGTGATGACGGTGTTGGACGAAGCGGGCGTGAACATTGAGTATGCGTACGCATTTGCGTTTCACCGCGGCGAAAAGGCGGTTGTCGTGTTTCGGTTTAGTGACAATGCGAAGGCGGAGGCGGCGCTGGCGGCGAAAGGGTTCGTGACGTTGACGGAACAGGAAGCAGTGGAGGCGAGCAAATGACGTATGTTTCAACACGGAAGGGTTTGACGGCGACGAGCGCGGAGAGCGTGTTTCAAGGGCTCGCGCCGGATGGTGGATTGTATGTGCCGCGGACGGCGGGATTGCGTGCGGGCGATGTGTCGGGGCTGAAGACGCTTGGGGATTGCGAAGCGTATGTGATGGAAAAGCTCTTTGATGATTTGCCGCGTTCGGTGCGGGATGAAGCGATTGCGCGCTTGCTGGCACGGTTTCCGAAGGGTGATCCGATCCCGCTTGTGGAGAAGGATGGGCTTCATATTTTGGAATTGTTTCATGGGCGGACGGGCGCGTTCAAGGATGTGGCGCTTTCGATGTTGCCAGTCTTGATGCGGCATGCGGCGGGTGGTCGGCGCGTATTGGTGTTGACGGCGACGAGTGGGGACACGGGGTCGGCGGCGATGCAAGGTTTCGCGGGCGTTGAAGGGACGGAGATTGAGGTCTTTTATCCGGCGACGGGGACCTCGCGCATTCAGCGTTTGCAGATGACGACGCCGAGCGAAGCGAATGTACATGCGGTGGCAATCCGCGGCAATTTTGATGATGCGCAGGCGGCGGTGAAGCGTATCTTTGCGGATGAGAAGATGAATGCGGAGGCGGCGGCGCACGGGATTACGCTTTCGAGTGCAAACTCAATCAACACGGGGCGCTTGGTGCCGCAGGTGGCGTACTACATTTTGGCCGCGGCGAAGCTGGGGCGCGAATTTGATGTCGTGGTGCCGAGCGGGAATTTTGGCAATATTTTGGCCGCGTATTATGCGAAGATTTTGGGCGCGCCGATTCGCAAGTTTGTGTGTGCCTCGAATGTGAATGATGTGTTGGCGCGGTTTGTGAAGACGGGCGTGTATGATCCGGGCGACAAGTTCACGGTCACGAATTCGCCGTCGATGGATATTCGCAAGAGTTCGAATGTGGAACGCTTGTTGTGGATGATCAATGGCGGTGCGGAAGGTGATGAAGCGGCGGCGTGCGCGGAGACGGCGCGGCTGATGAATGACCTTGCGACGAAGGGACGCTATGAACTGACGGACGCGGCAAAGGCGAAGTTGACCGCGGCATTTGTCGGTGGGGTTGCGACGCCAGACGAGACGGAAGGCGAGATGCGGCGGATGCGCGAGGCGTGCGGGTATTTACTCGATCCGCATACGGCCGTCGCGACATGTGT
>CAVIVB010000111.1:0-5794 GCA_963645785.1 bacterium | reverse complement strand
CGGGGCTCGCGCCCCGAACCCGCTTTGTAGCGGGGCGACGGAGCGCCCCGCGGCAGAACGCGAGACGAATGTTGTGGTGAAGAAGATGGGGGTGGTGAAGGTTTATCATGAGGATGATGGGGAGAGCGTCACGGTGGTTATTCAGTTGACGGAGCGGCCGGAGATGGGGGACATACGGCGGTATGTGGAAGTTGGGCCGATGGCGAAGGGTGTGGCGTCGATTGAGTATTCGCCGATTTATATGGTGGGTCCGCGGATATTGGTGCGAGGGGATTTTGCGTATGGGACGAATGTGACGGTGCGGGTGCGGAAGGGGTTGCCGTGTTATGGGGAGGTTGGGGACGCGGAGAGCGCGTTGGGTGAAGATTTTGTGTATAGTTTTGAGCGGAAGGATCGGAAGCCGTATGTGAATTTTGCGGATGAGGGGAGATATTTGCCGCCGTATGGGGAGCGGAAGATCCGGTTGGAGAGCATGAATGTGACGAACATTGCGATGAGCATACGGCGGGTGGAGCCGCGGAATGTGGTGCAGATTTTGCGTGAAGATCGTTCCTTGCTCAGTGATTTGTCTGGGGAGGCGGAGACGAATGTGGTGAGGTGCGCGGCGAAGTTGAATGAGCGGGAGGTGAATTCGTTTGCGGTGAAGATGAATGATGGGGAAGGGGCGAATGGGATTTATTTTGTGGAGGCGCATAGTGCGGACCTAGAGCTGAAATATTGGTGGATTAAAGATTGTTGGATTCATAGTCTGGAGCAGGTGAAGATGGTGTGTGTGACGGATTTGGGGTTGAGTGTGAGGGAGTTAGACGGGGATAATTTGGGGATTTGGGTGACGAGTTTGACGACGGGGAAGCCGCGTGGGGATGTGTGGCTTGAAGTGTACACGCGTGCGAACACGTTGATTGGGCGAGGGAAGGTGGATGCGAATGGGTGGTGCGTGATGGAGCGCATCAAGAAGGGAGAGGCGTTTGCGGTGGTGGCGATTGCACCGAATGATATGTCGTTTATTGCGCTTGAGAAGGATACGAAGGTTGCGGAATTGGCGGAGATGGCGAGCGCGGCGGATTATATGGCGACGAATGAGGTGAATGCGTTTGTGTGGACGGAGCGTGGGATTTATCGTCATGACGAGAAGATTTTTATGCAGGCGATATTGAGGGATGGGACGGGGAAAGCGCCGCGGCCGTTTCCAGTGAAGGTGAATTTGGTGTCGCCGACGGAGAAGATTTATTCGCATGATATGTTGACGGCGAATGAGGATGGCGGGATTTCGTATGGTGGGTTTAGTGTGCCTGGGGAGCAGCCGAGTGGGATGTGGACGATTGAGGTGAGGACGCCTGGGAAGGATGGGAAGTTGTTGGGGACGCGGCAGATTAAGGTAGAGGAATTTGCGCCGCCGCAGATTCGCGTGGCGGTGGAGGCGGATGAGAAATGTGCGCCGTCGAATTTTGCGTTTGTGGTGAGTGCGGAGCATTTGTATGGTGCGCCTGGGAAGGGGCTTGCGTGTGAGGGTGCGGTTATGTTTGAGGATGTGGAGTTTGCGCCAGCGGATTGGAAGGGGTATTATTTTGGGAATGAGATGCGTGGGTTGAAGCCGAGTTTTCGAGTGTTGGGGGCTGGGCGTTTGGATGATGAGGGGCGCACGAAATTTGCCGCGATGATGTGGGCGTCGAAGGGTTTGCCGAAGGCGGCGGTGCGGGCGACTGGGCAGGGGACGGTGTTTGAAGATGGTGGGCGGCCGGCGACGGCGCGCAAGAGTGTTATTTTGCATCATTACCCGTATTACATTGGCGCGAAGATGGGGTCGTGGTTGAAGTTGACGGGGGGTCGGCCGAAGGTGAAAGTGGCGTGTGTGAAGAGTGATGGGACGAGGCTTGGTGAGGCGAAGGAATTGGTGTTGGACATTGAGAAGATTGAGTATGCGTATTCGTGTCGGAAGACGGATGGGGGTTGGGATACGTGGGATTGCGAGCGTGTGAAGGTGCCGTACAAGTGGGGCGTGAAGGTTGTCACGAAGGCGGCGGAAGATACGGAGTTGGAGTTGCCGATTGGGGAGAGTGGCGAGTATGAAGTGGTGCTGAGGGATGAGGCGACGGGGGCGTCGTTTGGTCGGCAGGTGTATGCGAGCGAGTGGGGGGATGATGAGATGCGCGCGGGGCTTGGGGATGTGGCGAAGGTGACGCTTGCGGCGGACAAGGCGGCGTATCGCGTGGGGGATGTGCCGCGGCTTGTGGTGAAGTCGCCGCTTATGGGCGCGGCACTTTTGACGGTGATGCGGGATAAGGTTTTGTATACGCAGGTGTTGAATTTGACGAATGCGACGAGCGAGGTTGAATTGCGGGCGGTGGAGAAGGAATGGGCGCCGGATGTGAAAGTGTCGATTGTGGTGGTGCAGTCGGCGCTCGAAAATGTGAAGCGTGTGGCGGCGCGGGCGCATGGTGAGATGGTGCTACGCGTGCGGCCGAAGGAGTATGAAGTGGACGTGGAGGTCGCGGCGAAAGTTGAGATGTCGGCGGCGGCGGGTTCGCGTGTGGCGGTGGATGTGAAGGCGCCGGGTGCGACGCGTGCGGTGGTGACGCTTGTGGATGAAGGCATTCATTTGTTGACGGGCGAGGGGACACCGGATCCCGTTGAATATTTTGCAGAGTCGCGTGTGGCGAAGGGTTTGGCGTTGTATGATTTGTACAGCATGATTTTGCCGATTGATATGGAGAAGGTGAAGGCGAATGGCGTGAAGACGGGCGGTGGTTTTGGCGCGGAGATGTTGGGGCGGGTGAGCCCGGTGCCGACGCGGCGGTTTAAGCCGCTGGCGAAATGGGAACGCGATATTGAGCTTGAGGATGGGGCGGCGAAAGTTGAGTTTAGGTTGCCTGAGTTTGTGGGGGAAGTGCGTGTGACGGCGCTGGCGTATTCGGGGTGTGCGACGGGTGCGAAGTCGGTGCAATGCAAGGTGGTGCCGAAGCTTGTGATGCAGCCGGATGCGCCGCGGTTTGTGGCGCCGAAGGATGTGTTTGAATTGACGTTGCCGCTTGCGAATCGGAGCGGCGCGGCGGGCGTGGTGAAGTATGAAGTTACGTGTGCGACGAATGTGTTCCGCGGCAGTTTGGAGATGGCGAAGGAGGAGAATCGGACGCTGGCGTTTTTGGTTGAGGCGCCGCGCGTACCGGGGCAGATGGTGGCGAAGTTTGTAACGGAAGGATTTGGCGAGAAGCATGCGAGCGAGATTGAGGTGCCGGTGCGGCCGGCGGTGGCGTGGCGCGAGACGGCGGGGTTTGTGCGGTTGGAGCCAGGGGCGAAGGAAATTTGCCGCGGAAGTGAGCTGCCGTTGAAGCGGGTCGTGACGCTTGGGAAGTCGCAATTGACGGAGCTTGCCGCGTCGCTTGAGTGGCTGGCGGATTATCCGCATGGGTGCTTGGAGCAGACGGCGTCGCGCATCTTCCCGTTGATTACGGCGGGCGGGATTTTCTCGTCGGTTGGAAGTGCGAAGGAAGGGAATCGCGAGGCGTATGTGAGCGCGGGCGTGCGGCGGGTTGAATCGATGATTCGCGCGAATGATTTTGTGATGTGGCCGGATTGCAATTATGCGCCGTGGAATAAGGAGGTGTCGCTTTACGCGGCGCATTTCTTGGTGGAAGCGGAGAAGTCTGGGCGTGCGATGATGCCGAATGCGAAGGCGCGGGTGATGGCGTTTTTGCAGAAGTGGTCGATGTTGAATGAGACGAACATTTCGGCGTATGCGTGCCACACGTTGGCGCTGGCGGGCAAGCCGAATAAGGACCGTATGTTCCGTTTGTATGATGCGCGCGCGGGGTTGTCGTTATTGGCGCGGGCGCGTTTGGCGCGGGCATTTGTGGCGATACAAGATCGTACGCGCGCCGCGGCACTTTTGGCGGATTTGACGGCGCCGGGTTCGATCAAGGAAGCGGCGTTTACGGTCTTGGCGTTGTTGGAGTTGGATCCAGAGGATGCGCGGATTTTGCCGCTTGTGGAATATCTGTTGAAGAATCGTCGGGCGGCGAATTTGAGTTGGGGGACGACGGAAGAAAATGCGCATGCGCTTTTGGCGCTGGGGGCGTATTATCGGCATCATCCGTTCAAGGAAGGGACGCCGAAGGTGCAGCTTGTGGAGGCGTCGGGCAAGGTGAAGGATTTGGCGATTGGGAAGGCTGAGAAGGTTGCGACGACGAATGATGTGGCGCTTGTGAATATGGGGGATGTGCCGGCGTTTATTTCGTGGAAGAAGCTGAGTTTGCCGGATGCGGAGGCGGTTGAAGCGGTGACGAACGAGGCGCGGGGGCTTGCGATTGCGCGGCAGTTTTTGACGCCGGCCGGGGAGAAGGCGGATGTGACGAAGTTGCAGCGCGGCGAAATGTTGTTTGCGGAGATTTCGATTACGTCGAAGGATGCGCGGACGATTGGGGATTTGGTGATTGAAGATTTGTTTGCGGGATGTTTGGAGCCGGTGCATTCGGCGATTGATCCGTCGCTTTATCCGTGGTTCCAGCCGGATGCGCATGATTGGGTTTTGCGTTCGGATGCGCGGGATGATCGGATGCTTGTGTTTTCGAAGCAAGTTAATTTTGCCGCGGGCGAGACGATTCGGTTTTATTATCCTTTGCGGGTGATTACGGCGGGAGATTTCATTCTGCCGGGTTCCTCGGTGGAGGCGATGTATGCGCCTGATTTGGGGGCGCGCGGCACTTCTTCGCGGCTTGTGATTAGAGGGACGAAATGAGGCGCGGCAGATTTGGAGCGGTGCTGGGCGCGGCACTTTTTATGGGGGCGCTGCAGGCGGAGCCGGTCGCATTGGAGCTTGATCCGGCGGCGCTTGCGGAGGCGGTGCCGCTTGCGTTGAAGGCGCTTGAGATTTGGCAGAAGGCGGAGGCGCGGGAAGAGGCGCACGCGGCGAAGTTGGCGGCGCGGGGGATTGCGGAAGTGCCGGCGTCGACGGCCGCGGAACGTTATACAATGGATGTGGGCGGGCTTGGCGATTTTGCGTTTGATGAATGGGGCGAATTGTATATCGACCGGCGATTCGTGACGGATGAAGAGATGAAAACCGTCCATGCGATTGAGGCGTGGGTGGCGAAGTATATTACGAAGCAAGGGAAGAAGCCGGTGATGCGTCCGCCGCGGAAGAGTGCAGGGGCGCAGGGGATGCCGATCTTTCGTGGGTTTGAGGATGCACGCTATCAGAAACATGACGCGCTGATCGCGAAGTTGGTGGCGGAGTTTAATGCGAATAAGTCGGCGTGGTGCGGGGGCTCGGTTGAGCAGGCGGCGAAGATTGCGGATTTGACTCCGGCCTTGGTGAAGGCACATATGATTGAGGAAAGTGGTGGCAATGGGAAGGCGTCGCGCGCGGCGTGGGAGGTGGATCCGTTGCAAGTGAATGTGCCGGGCGATTGGGGCAAGGAGAAGGAACTCGTCGGTTTGACGAAGCCCGCCAAGCGCAATGAAGGAAAGATTGAAACGAACATCAAAGCGGCGATTATGTATCTTTCGCGCAAGGGATTTTCTGCCGCGGCGCAACCCGCGGCGAAGCGTCCAAAAGGATTCTTCGATGGTTGGCCCAAGGCGTTGCAACGCTATAATGGACGTCGCGATCGCACGGAGACAGACCGCTACTACAGCGATGAATACGCCGATAAGATTTGGCGGCGTGCCAATAATCCCGACCGCTTCGAGCCTATCGAAATCAAACTCGCGAAGTAGGGGTGAGTGGTGCGAGCGAGGGTGGGACTAAGGGTGCGAGGCACCCTTATCCCCCCTCGACCCCCCTAATCCCATTTAG
>CAVIVB010000110.1:4546-5797 GCA_963645785.1 bacterium | reverse complement strand
CAATTGAGGACGAGCGTTTCCACGCCGCGCATTTTTTCAAGCGTCGCATCGGGAATCATGTGACAATCGCTGATGTACGCGATGCGCCCACCGAGCAAATAACCACAACACGGAAAGCTATGTTCCACATCCAATCGTTCAACTTGCAAATCACCAACTGTAAAAGGCGCGGCATTGTCCGTAAAATGAATCATCGGACGAAACAAGCCAATTGCATTTTGTTGCTCGCCAATGTACGGGAAGATGCGATGCATTTGTTCAATCGTCTCGTGCATCGCAAAGCACCGCATGGTCGCACCAACGATGCGGAAGTTGCGCCCATTCGCGCCAGGTTCCGTTGGATCGCAGGGCACCTGTTTCCCATTGAGCGTATTGAAGCGCCGCACATCATCGAAACCCGCCACGTGATCCATATGTGCATGGGTGAGTAGCACCGCATCCACCTTGTCAATGCCGTACTCTAGCGCGGCCATTCTCATCTCAGGCGGCGTATCAATCAGAAAGCCGACGCGCGGCGTGCGCACATAAACCCCGCAACGCCGCCGCTTGTCACGCGGATCCGTCGATGTGCACACCGGGCATATACACCCAATCTGCGGCACACCAACGGACGTCCCCGTCCCTAAGAATTTGAATGTAAAGCTCAAGCCTTCTTCTCTGGCATTTTGCCTGTCGTAAAGTACTGCTCAACCTCTTCAAGCGTGCGGCCCTTGGTCTCCGGAAGGAAGAACGCCGCGGTGATGAAATAAATCACCGTGAAGCCCGCCAGCACAAAGAACACGCTGCCGTTATCATTCGTCGCCGCACACCACTTCGGGAACACCGTTGCAATCCCCGCCGAAACGCCCTGGTTGATAATCATCGCAATCGACATACCCGTCGCACGAATCCGCGTCGGCATGAGCTCCGTCAGCGCCAGCCACACGCACACGCCTGGGCCCACCGCATAGAACGCGATGAACATAAAGAAGAACACAGTCGCGAGAACACCCGTCGTGAGTGACGCCGCGCACCATCCCTTCGAAATCGCAAGGAAGATCGTCCCAACGCCACACAGCCCAATAATAATCCCACTCGTCCCCAACTTCAAAAGGAACTTACGCCCCTTCTTATCCACAAGCGCGCACGCCACAATCGTCATCACGCAGTTCATAATCTTGATCGCGACATCCGACACATTTGCAAACGCGCCATGCATGCCCGTCTTCTGGAAAATCGTCACCGTGTAATTCAACACCGAGTTGATGCCCG
>CAVIVB010000110.1:0-4515 GCA_963645785.1 bacterium | reverse complement strand
CGCGCCATGCATGCCCGTCTTCTGGAAAATCGTCACCGTGTAATTCAGGACCGAGTTGATGCCCGTCGTCTGGTTGCACGCCAAAATCACAACCGCCAAAATAAATGGAATCACATACTTCTTCTGAAGGAGCGAATCCGACGCCGCGGCATTTTTCGCCTTCTCCGCCGCCGCCGCTTCATCCGCGGCAATCATCTCATTCAAAATCTCCTGCGCCTTCTCCGCACCATTATTTGCCGCGAGTGACGCCAGCGCCTCTTCCTTGCGACCACGCCGATACAACCAGCGCGACGACTCCTTCAACTTGAACGCGCCAACGAAAAGAATGATCCCCGGTACGCACGAGAACAAGAAAATCATCTGCCACGCATGCACCCACGCGGTAATCTGCGCCGGTTCAAACCACGTCTTAATCTGCGCAAATGTAACCGCCGCGGCCTCCACCGCATTCTTCGCCGCGACCGCATCCACCGCGTTCTTCGCGTCTCCCACGCACGACGTCACAAAGAACCCAATCACCGCAACAAACACAAGCCCAATCGTCAACAACAACTGGAACATGCCCGTGCCCTTGCCGCGCGAATCCGCATCCAAACATTCCGCCAAATACATCGGCACAATCACGCCAAACAAGCCAGCCGCCGCGCCTTGCATCGCGCGCCCGCCAACCATCATCCAAAAGTTGCCGCCCTCAAAAAAGCCCGACGCGCAAATAACCGGAATCGAAATCAAAAACAACAACGCCGACGCGACAATCATTTTCTTGCGCCCAAACCATTCCGCCAGCAATCCCGCCACCAGCGACGACGGTAACGACCCCCACAACGCCATCCCCACAATCCAACCAATCTCATCTTGCGTGAACGTCGACGTTCGCTCAATATATGGAAGTGCCGCGGCTATGACGCCCACATCCACACCATACAGCAAGCCGCCAAGGCCCGCCATAATCAACAAGAACTTTGCATATCCTTTAACTGTCATTTTATTTTTTCCTTGAATTTTGTATTGCTTCTTTACCAACTCCGCCAACCCCACCAGAGACCGGCGCCGAAATATCCGCATCCAGCACTTCGACCTGTTCCGAATCAATCCAGAACTTGATCTTGCTGCCCTTCACAACCTGATCCTCCACCTTCGATTCATCCCGCACTTCCGCCGGCCGCTTCGCATCCCCATACAACACAACCATCCCTTCCTTCCGATAATACGACGCCTTCGTCCCATACGCACGCCGCGCCTCATTCGTCATCGCCACATTCCCAATCGCCACGATCCGCCGCAAATCATTCGTCCCCTCCGTAAACACATACGCCCGATCCGCATGCAACTGATACTGCTCATCATCCACATACACATTCCGATCAAAAAAGATAACGCCCTCTTTCCGATCATAATACGTCGTCGCCGATGTAATCCTCGCCGGCCGCCCCGTCAACTTCTTCACCGTGTCCTTCGGCAACACCCGCTCCAACTTCTCACGCTTCGCCTTCTCCTCCTCCAACTTCCGCGACAACTCCTCATTGCGCTCCACAAGGTCCGTATTCTTCGCCTCCAAAATCCCACTCCGATTCTCAAGCGCGGCCTTTTCTTCCTCCAGCCGCTCCGTCTTTTCCGTGTTCTCAACAACCTTCACCTTCTCAACTTCAACAGGCTTCTCAATCACCTTCTCCACAACATTCGTGACGACTTTTTCAACCACCACCTGTTGCGTCACCACATTCGTCACAACCTTCTCAACAATCACCTCCACAGGCTTCTCAACGACTTTCTCAATCGTGTTCGTCACCTGCTTCTCAACAACCTTCTCCACCGTCACAGGCTTCTCAACAACCTTTTCAATGGTGTTCGTCACCGTCTTTTCCACGACAACCTCAACCGGTTTCTCAATCACCTTCTCAACCGTATTCGTCACCGTCTTTTCAACGATGACCTCGACTGGCTTCTCAACGACGACCTTCACCGGCTTTTCGACAACTTTCTCCACCGTGTTCGTCACCACAATCGCGGCACTTTTTTCTCCAACCTTCCGTGCCTTCCCACGCCGCTTCTCCATCGTCACTCGCGGCTTCGTCGTATACCCCTTCTCAATCACAGACGGCGCACGCACCTCTTTCTTCTCGTCCGACATCAAATCAAGCAAATTGATGCCGTCCGCCCACACTAAATTCGCCGCCAGCAAAACTGCCGCGCTCCAAATCAACTTCATTCCCATGGCTCAATATCCTTGAAATATGGATGCTTCAAATCCTTCTCGCTCAACAAAAACTCTCTCCCCGGATTCGGATAACAAATCCCCAATTCTGGATCGTCATACCTCAGCCCACGCTCCGCCGCAGGACAATAAAAATTATCACACTTGTACGAAAACAACGTCTCATCCTCCAACACCACAAACCCATGCGCAAATCCCCTCGGAATATAAAACTGCCGCCCATTCTCCGACGTCAATTCACACGACACATACTTCCCATACGTCGCGCTCCCCTTGCGTATATCCACCGCAACATCCCACACCGCCCCACGAATCACCCGCACCAACTTCGCCTGCGCCCACTCCCCCGCCTGCCAATGCAATCCCCTCAAAACCCCACGCGAACTCTTCGATTCATTATCCTGCACAAATTGCGCCGTGATCCCCGCCGCGCGATACAGCTTCGCATTGTACGTCTCCTGAAAATACCCTCGCGCATCCCGAAAAATATCGGGCTCGATGATCTTCACGTCAGGAATCTCGGTCGCAATTATCTTCATCCCAAACCTTACTTCTCAACGCCAAAATGATACGCCGTCCGGCTCACAAATGTCTCACCAACCTTCAACACCGTCGACGGAAAATCAGGCCGATTCGGCGAATCCGGCGCATGCTGCGTCTCGAGCGCCACACCCGCAAACGGACACAACGTCTTCCCCGCTTCCTTCGCCGCAAGCTCCGTCGTCATGTTCTGCGCACCATACATCTGCATGCACGGCTCCGTCGTGAAAATCTCCAACTTCCGCCCACTCACCTTGTCCACCATCTTCACCGCCTGCTTCATCTCACCGGCCTTCCCACGCAACACAAAATTGTGATCATACCAATTATCCATCGCCGCCAAGGACGCCTCATTCTTCATCCATTCTGCCGCGGCCCCAATCGGCCTCATCACCGTAAAATCAAACCCTGTCCCCTTCACCGACTGGTTCTTCAGCGGAATCAACCCCTTCGTCGTCGGCGTCCACTCATCCGCAAAAATCTGCAACTCCTGCTTCAACACATCGCCACTCGCTTCGCCCGCCAAATTCCAATACGAATGATGCGTCGGATTAATCACCGTCGTCTTGTCCGTCACCGCCTTGTAATCAATCGTCCACACATTATCCGGCGTCACCGTGTACGTCACCTCCATCGTCACCTTCCCCGGAAAGCCCATCTCCCCATCCGCCGACACATACGTCAGCACCACCCCCGCCGCGCCCGGCCGCATAAACGGCTTCACGCCCCAAATCTTCGTGTCCCACCCCAATGGCCCACTGTGCAAATTGCAATGCCGGTCCCCCGTGTCCTCATTAATCGGCAACCGATACTCCTTCCCTTCCAACACAAACTTCCCATCCGCAATCCGATTCCCGTATCGACCAATAATCGTCCCCATCGAGAATCCATTCTTCTCATATTCTGCCGCGGTGTTCCAACCCAATGTCACATCCGCCAAATTCCCAAACTTGTCCGGCGCATAACACCTCACCAAACGCCCACCATAATCCGCCACATCCAAAATGAGCCCATTCCCGCTCTCAATGCGGTACACCTTCGTCTCGCGCCCATCCGACAACTTGCCAAACGGCCGCCCCATCGACACCGTCGGTGAACCCGCCAACAAACTTGCCGCGCTCGCAGCAACCACAAAAGCCAAAATTAGTTTTTTCATAACATCGTGTATTATACCATATTTCAGACCAAGATGGTAGCACAAATTTTAGAATTCCTTCCCACCTCACACCGCAAGATAATACCAATACCCAATCCATCCACAACAAAATAACTTCATCAACGTCCCGCAAACAAATCCCAATAACGCACCAAACGCCCCAAATAACGCCCGTCCCGTCTTCTTCCCAGTCGAAACCTCCCCAACAAGCGCCCCCAAAAACGGCCCCACAATAATCCCAATCGGCAAAAAGAAACATCCAACAAGCGTCCCAAATATCGCACCCTTAATCCCCGACGCCGAACACTTAAACACCTTCGCGCCAAAAATCGGAATAACAAAATCCGCAACCGTCACAAAAACAACCGCCCCCAACGCAACAGCCAAAACCCCATAACTCGGCCCACCAGCCCCCACCAAAAACCGCGCAACCAAAAGCGCACAAAATGCAAGTGGCGGGCCAGGCAGTATCGGCGCAATACAACCGATAAGCCCCAACCCAATCAGCAACCACCCAAGACAAACATAAAGAAATGTAAGATCCATAACTATTTCTCCTTTTGAGTTCCCCCATATTATACCATATTCCCGACCAATTCTCAAT
>CAVIVB010000109.1:0-5807 GCA_963645785.1 bacterium | reverse complement strand
ACATTCAACTCGCGGCATTGAAACCGCTTGAGGAGATTCTGGATGATATGGAGCGCCTTGAAGGTCGGCCACTCGTCATTGATGACGTTGGACGAGAGACGGTGAAGAACGAATATGGCGAACGAGTGGATGTACTCGATCTCATTATCGCCTATCGGGAAGAGCATTGTCCTTGGGTTCCCACGCATTTCGTGACGAACTTGACAAGGGAAGAATTGCTTGCACGATATGGCGAGCGCGTGTTGAGCCGTATGCGTTACTGCAGGCCGATTTTGTTCCTCGGCGAGGATATGCGGCGGATAAAGAGGTTCCCAAGCTTCAGCACCACTGTAAAAAGGACGGAGCCGGAGCCGGAATTTCAAGCAAAAATCTGCGAAGAAACGGAGGCAGAATCCGGCAAAAACGATCAAGCCCCGGACGCAAGTGAAAAGAACGAGAATCCCGAAGATCTTCCGTTCTAATAAAACTGCCGCGGAAAGTACGCGGTGATTGGACCTCAATGACGCGGAAACTCGACCCCAAGTACGCGCGTAAAATTTTCCAAGTACGCGGCAGTTTTATTCGTGCGCAGCGAGTTCCTCGTGCAAAAACTTCCGCACCGCACCCGCGCCCGAAAGCATCTGCACAAAATACTTCTCAATCCGCCCCGCAAGGGGCGTCGTTGTGAGGTCAAGCCCAAACACCCGCGCGTTCGACAAAATGCCGCGGAGCTGTCCCTTGTACGATGCCGGGTCGTTCCACACGATCCCCTTCAATGCCGCCTGCATCTCGTCCTTCAACGGATCGGCCGAAACTTCCATCGCCTCGCCCGCATCATTCACCGCGAGCAAATACCGCATCCAGCCCGCAAGCGCCATCGGCACCACGACAAGCTCGCTCATATCCATCCCGCGCGCGACATAACTCTTGATCGTCTCGCCAAAGCGCACGCCCACCTTCTGCGAGGTATCCGTCGCAATCCGCCGCGGATCATCCGGCATAAATGGATTCGGCAAGCGCTCATTCACAACCTCATCCAAGAACGCGCGCGGCGAAATCACCTTCGGGTCCACCACCACTGGCAAGCCTTCCACATACCCCAGGCGCTTCACCAACTTCACAATGTCCGCGTCCTTCATCTCTTCGCAAATCAGCGTGTATCCCAAGAGGCACCCATACATACTCATCGCCGTGTGGAGCGGATTCAAGCACGTCGTCACCTTCATCTTCTCGACCTTCTCCACCGTCTCACGCGTCGTAAACAAAACCCCCGCCTCTTCCAAGCTCGGCCGCCCATTCGGAAACTTGTCTTCCACCACCAAATACTGCGATGCTTCCGCATTCACAAATCCCGCAATGTACGTCTTCTTCTCCGTGACGACCGTCTCCATTCCTTCAATTCCATCCGCCACCAACGTCTCGCGCACCTTCTCATGCGGCCGCGGCGTAATCTTATCAATCATCGTCCACGGAAATGCCACGCGCTTTTCATCCGTCAAATAATCACGAAATGCCGCGCTCGCAAATCCCTTCGCAATCCACGCATCCGCAATCTCAAGGACGGCCGCCATCAACTTCTCACCATTGTGCGAACAGTTGTCCATCGACACAATCGCAACTGGCAAAGCGCCCGCGGCAAATCTCGCCAGCAAAAGCGAACACAAAATCCCCATCGCATGCACACACGCGCCCGGACCCTTCTCCATATCTGCCGCGGCACTTCCAAGCAGCGTCCCATCTGGCCGATGCAGCTGATACCCCTTCTCCGTAATCGTGAAGCTCACCATCTTCAAACTCGGGGCACAGAAAATCGCCTTCAAATCTGCCGCGGTCTTTTCATTCGCCATCTCCGCCTTGCGCGCGCTCGCGACACTCGCCAAAATCTCACGCTCCGTCGTCCCATCCGCCTTCAACGTCACATTCAACGTGAGGTTATCAAACGCATCATAAATCTTGTCAATGACCTCACCGTCAAATGTCTCAATCACATGAATGCCCGTCTGCATCTTTCCCGCATTCAAAAGCCTCTGCGCCAAGGACGCAATGAATCCACGGAAAATATTCCCGCCCCCAAAGTGCACCCACTCCGGCGCCGCGGCACTTTTTTCGCGCATCGCACCAATATCAAACAATGGCAACTTCACGCCCACCTTTTCCCAAGCGGACGATTCTACCTTCAACGATTCTAAATTCAATTTCATAACGCTTCTAACCTTTTTGATTTTTGATGAAGTGTATTATACCATATTTCAGCGCAAAATGCCACAGAAAACTGCTGCACGCTTTTTCTGAAGGCGCGTGATGCGCACGTTCCAACGTTAGAGGTAGGCCGCCATATCAGATGGAATCGGTGCGATAAATTCCATCTGCTTATTGAGCGTCGGATGCCACAATTTGAGCTTCCACGCGTGCAACATCTGCCGCGGTGGAATGGGCGTCAAGCGCTTATCCCAAGCGGACTTACCGTAGGTCGCATCGCCGATGACAGGGCAGCCGAGCGAGGCCATGTGGACACGGATTTGATGCGTGCGGCCTGTTTCAATGCGGCATTCAACGGATGAATACGTGCCGTAGTTTTTGAGAAGCGAATAATTCGTGATAGCCGTTTTGCCGCCCTTCTCAACAATGGCCATACGCTTGCGATCGACGCTGTGGCGGCCGATTTGATTTTCGATGCGGCCTGCGTCCAAACGTGGGCGGCCGTGGCAAATGGCGAGGTACGTTTTTTCGATATGCTCGTGCGAGGCAAAGGCGCGAACAAGCGCGTCCATGGCGAGTTGTGATTTGGCGACGATGAGGCAGCCGGACGTATCTTGATCGAGGCGATGGACGATGCCTGGGCGCGCGACGCCGCCGATGCCCGAAAGGTTGGGGCAATGGTGGAGAAGCGCGTTGACGAGCGTGCCCGTGTAGTGGCCGGGCGCAGGATGGACGACGAGTCCAGGGGCTTTGTTGAGGACGAGAATGTCGTCGTCTTCAAAGAGGATGTCGAGGGGAATGTCTTCGGGTTCTGGAATGGCGGGGACAGGCGGTGGGATTTCAACGTCCACATCGTCCGTCTCGGAAACCTTCATCCCCGCCTTATTTGCCGCGGCGCCGTTGACGGTGACGTAGCCCGATTTGATAAGGCCCTCGATGCGCGAACGTGAGAAGTCCGGATAGCGAGCAAGAATGAGTTTATCGAGCCGCACGGCGCTTGGCACTTTCAAGCGTGTTCCAAAGAAGCATCGTGATTGTCATCGGGCCGACGCCGCCGGGGACGGGTGTCATCGCGCCTGCGACCGCGGCACAACTTTCGAAGTCCGCATCACCAACAAGGCGATAACCTTTCGGACGCGTCGCATCTGGAATGCGATTGACGCCCACATCAATGACGACCGCACCAGGCTTAATCATATCGCCCGTGAGCGTATTGGGACGACCTGTTGCGACAACAACAATATCGGCATCGCGCGTGAATTTGGCGACGTCAGGCGTACCCGTGTGGCAAAGCGTGACGGTTGCGTTCGTTTGCTTGCGCGCAAGAAGTGCCGCGACAGGCTTGCCGACGATGTTCGAGCGGCCAATGACGACCGCATGCTTGCCAGCGATGTCGAGCCCCGCAAACTCAATCAAGCGAATAATGCCATGCGGCGTACACGGAAGAAAGCATTCATCACCAATAATCATGCGCCCAACGTTGATGGGCGTGAAGCCGTCCACATCCTTTTCAGGGGCAATCGCATCGATGACAGCTTTGTCGCGAATATGCTTCGGGACGGGAAGTTGGACGAGAATGCCGTCAATTGCAGGATCATTATTGAGCTCGCGAATGAGGGCAATCAAATCAGCTTCGGTCGTTTCAACGGGAAGTCGAATCTCGCGCGAATACATGCCCGCTTCCTTGCACGCACGCTCCTTAGCCGTCACGTAGCTAACCGAGGCCGGATTGTCTCCAACGAGAATAACAGCAAGGCCTGGCGTCGTGTTGTGAGTTGATTTGAGCGCGGCAGTTTCCGCGGCAATTTGTGCGCGCAGGTTCGCGGCAAGAAGTTTACCATCAATGAGTTTCATCGTGCAAGTTCCTCGATTATTTTGTTGTAGATTGGTTGTCATCCTTTGTTTCTTTGGGGTCTTCCTCCCATTCAATATAGCGGACGGATCCATCCTTGATGTAGGCCTTGGCCGAAACGCGCCGCGCCATACCCATCGATTCACAGGAAATTTGAATGTCGAAGAGGGTTGATTCATCTGGTTTGAAGACGAAATATTGCTGGGCTTCGCTACCGATTTTCACGCTCGTGAAGTCTTCAATACGGCGGTTGATATCATCTATGTCCTTATAAGGCCACCAACCACGAGATTCGTCGACGTCATAATTCTCAGGCATTTGGGAGCGGCCGACGATAATGGCTTGAGCAAGCTCGCGACCGTTCGCTTGCGCCTCTTCCGGGTCTTCGCCTTCGTTGTAAACGCCAGGAATGGTGAGAAGTTGATCGACGGAAAGTTCGCGGTCGTTGACGTTGACCTTGGTCGAGCCCGTCGTACCAAAGAGGTCCACAATGCCTGTCACTTCAATTTGGTCCTCTTTGTCATCATCGGGATTGAGAACGCCACCTTGCAAGACAGCGGGATAATCGCGAAAGCCGCGAATGTAGGAAAGTTCGCGAACATCGGGGATCGAGGCATTGCGCGGGTAGCGGCGATATTCTTCGTCCACCTTCTCATCTTCATAAAATTCTTTATACCACTCTTCCTCTGCCCCGCAAGATTTACCATTGATTTCGGTAATAGTTGAATCTTCGTCGCGCCAATCGTTCCAACACGCGATAAGATGATCAATCAAAATAAAGTGTCCATCATCGGTGTCAATTTCGTAATCCTCAGGAATCCCATGGCTCGTAAGGATCATCTCCCAACGAAGTTGATATTTGGAATCGCCGCCATTGTAAAGTTCGTTGACATTGATTTTGTTACCACCATTGATCTTGATGTCAATCGTGACGGTGCCGGACTCAGGATGTTCTTCATCAATAAGAATAGGACCGATTTTACAAGGATAGCCCGACTTGAGATTTTGCTTTTCAAGAACCCAGCGGTCATCCTCGAGAAGCTTTTCAATGTCTTGCTCTTCCGTCCAATCAGGCGCAGAAGAATAGCCCGTGATGACAATCTCGGCAAGAACTTGCGCAGCATCAACAAGATGATTGACGCGATTCCGTTCGCGAACAAAGATATTGACGCCGCTTTGACGATGGGCTTCGTAACTAAAGGAAAGCACCATCACCGAAAGGATGGCAATGACCACAAGAGAAATAAGAAGAGCACTTGCGCGGCGCATTTTCATCGCCCACCTCCTCGTGCGCCACCGCCCACGCCACTAAGGCCACCACCCCTGAGCGCGCTGCCAGGTTGGGGACCGCCCTTGTTGCCACTGCCCGTAGTCGTTTTATTCCCACCGCTTTTATTCTGGCTCGTTCTACGCCTATCATTGGGCGCATTCTTTTTATCTTTCTCACTTTGGGGCTCCCATCCATCCTTGGATTGTTCATGCAGAGGGAGGCGCACGATGCGCATAATAGGAGCCGTGTTGGAGCGGTAGCTGCGGCCATCCGCATCCGCCAACATAAACGTCAACTCAACTTTGTAAGGAAGACCATTTGTATCCGATCGTTCATCCCTGAAAAGCGACTCATCATTCTCCGCCTTCTTAAGCTCACCCTTATCTTCCAAAAAGCGGCAATTGAATCCCACGATGCCATCTGCAATCAAAACAGGTTGATACATCTCATCCCAATCGACGTCATCATCCTCCTCACTCTCATCACGATCCAAGCCAACTGGCCAAC
>CAVIVB010000108.1:0-5856 GCA_963645785.1 bacterium | reverse complement strand
TCTTCGTGCAAATCCACGCGATTTGAAAGCCCTTGCGGCCTCGCTCAATCCGCTCCCGAATATCATTTCAATGACCGCGTCGCTTCCTGAAATCGCGGCACTTTCTGCGCGCCTCACGCCTCAGACGGACCTCGTTGAACTCATCAATCGCGCCATCGCTGAAGACCCACCTGTCCTTCTTGCGGACGGCAACTTTATTGCCAATGGCTACAACGCCGACCTCGATGAACTTCGCGAAATCGCGACGGAAGGACACCGCTGGCTTGCAGAATATCAAGCCCGCGAAATCGAACGCACAGGCATTGCGAAGCTCAAGGTGAAGCACGTCTCCACTTTCGGCTTCGTCATCGAAATTCCAAAAGGCCAAATCTCGCTTGCACCAGCTGACTATGAACGCCGCCAAACGCTTACGACCGGCGAGCGCTATGTCACGCCCGAACTCAAGGAATACGAACGCAAGGTCCTCGGCGCTCAAGAAAAATCTATCGCGCTCGAACAACAACTCTATCGCGACCTCCTCACAAAAATTGCCGCGCAAACGGCGCCCATTCAAGAGACTGCGCTCGCCCTCGGCGAACTTGATGCAATCCTTTCTTTGGCCGACCGCGCACTTGCGGCGGGCTATGCGCGCCCCCTTGTTGACACATCCGACGTTCTCGACATCACAGATGGCCGCCACCCTGTCATTGAACAACTTCCCGATGCCGAGCCCTTTGTCCCGAATTCAACGCATCTTAATTGTACGACCGACCAAATCATGCTCATCACGGGACCCAACATGGCCGGCAAATCAACTTACATTCGCCAGGTCGCGACCCTCGCGATCATGGCGCAAATGGGCTCGTTCGTCCCCGCTTCCGCCATGCACCTCGGCGTCCTCGACCGCGTCTTTACACGCATTGGCGCAGGCGACGATCTTGCCCGCGGCAGATCTACTTTCCTCGTTGAAATGCAAGAGACCGCGAACATCCTCAACAACGCCACCGCGCGCTCGCTCATTGTCCTCGATGAAATTGGTCGTGGCACGTCGACTTTTGATGGCATCTCGATTGCGTGGTCCGTTGCTGAATATCTCTACGGCAAGAAGGACGCCAAAGCGAAAACCCTATTCGCAACGCATTACCACGAGCTCACCGACCTCGCCGACTCCTTCCCCGGCATCAAGAACTACACCGTGCGCGTCAAAGAAGAAGGTGGGCGCATCGTCTTTTTGCGTCGCATCGCGCCAGGCATCGCGGAGAAGAGCTTCGGCATTCACGTGGGGGCGATGGCGGGCCTTCCACAAGAAGTCGTCAATCGCGCGGCAGAAATTTTGAAGAACTTGGAAGCCAACGAAATTGATGTCAACTCATCTCAAAAGATTGTGCGGCGTCCACGCAAGAAACTTTCTGAGCTTCCAGGCCAGATGACATTCTTCTAATGATCGAAGATGTTGAGATCGTACGGTCGCGTCGAGCGCGGCGAATCATGATTCGTGTTTTTGCAAATGGACACGCTCGCTTGACGATTCCCTATACTTCTACCCTCGAAGAAGGCTACACATTCCTGAATAAGAATCAAGGTTGGGTTGAAAAAGTGCGCGCACGCAACGCGGCAAAACCGCCGCGTCCAGTTTTGCCGCCTCTCACAAAAGATGGAATTCAACACTTCAAAGAAGTCATTGCCGGCTATCATCAGAAGTGGGCGACGCTCTTTGGCGAAGAAAATGTCGCGATTCGTTATCGGCAGATGAAAACGATGTGGGCGGGATGCCATTGGGCGAAGCGCATCATCACATACAATTTGCAGCTTGCGCACGTGCCGTCCTACCTTTATGATTACATCGTCGTCCATGAATTGACGCACTTCAAGGCGCATAATCATGGAAAAGAGTTCAAAGCTTGGATGGATGCGCGTCTTCCTAATTGGCGTGCGCTCCGCAAAGAGTTGCACGCTTATTCTTGCAGATAATTGAATGTTTCCGCGGCAGTTTTAGCTGAAAATGTGGCAGTTTTAGCTGAAAGTGTAGGCGGAAAGGGCTGATGGGATGGGAGGAAAGGGGAAAGGTGCCGCGGCCCCAACCCTTAATTCCAGTGAAAATGGAGTTGAATTCCAGGGACTTTTGAGGGCAATTCCAGGGATTTTTGAAGGCAATTCCAGGTGGGTTTAGAATGAGGTGAAAGAAACTTTTTTACTTTGGGCACTATTTGCGCTTGCAATTTGGTCTAAAATATGGTATACTATGTGAATCTTTAGATCAAAAAGGTACATTCATGGCAAAAGAAGAAGATCAGGCGATTGAGGTGACGGGTGTCGTCACTAAGGTGCTGCCTGCAACAATGTATAAAGTTCGGCTCGAGAACGGGCACGAAGTATTGGCGCACATCTCTGGCAAGATGAGGAAGTTCTTCATCAAGATAGCGATTGGTGACACGGTCACGGTCGAAATCTCGCCGTATGATTTGGGCAAGGGGCGTATTACGTACCGGCACAAAACCTAAGTGAATTTCAGAAACTAAATTTTCAACATTAGAAATAGAAGGAGCAGACTAACATGTCAGGTCATAGCCACTGGGCGACTATTAAGCGCGCGAAAGGCGCGGCGGATGCGAGGAAGGGCAAGATCTTCTCGAAACTCGGGAAGGAAATCACGATTGTCGTGAAGGCGAAAGGCGGGGATCCGGATAATAACCCGACCTTGCGTACGTTGATCGCGAAGGCGAAGGCGGCGCAGATGCCGAACGACAACATTGAACGCGCCATTAAGAAGGGTACGGGCGAGCTTGAATCCGCTGAAATGGTGGATGCACAGTACGAAGGTATCAAGGGTGGCACGGCGGTTGTTGTGCGTGTGTTGACGGACAATAAGAACCGCGCCGCGGCAGAAGTTTCGAACGTCTTCAAGAAGAATGGTTTGGAATTGGCCAAGCCCGGTAGCGCGAGCCGTTTGTTTGATCGTCTCGGTCAAGTGATGATTCCGGCGGCGGATGGCGTGACGGAAGATCGCGTGATGGAAGTCGCGCTCGATGCGGGTGCGGAAGATGTTGTCGCGGAAGATGGTGGCTTCACGGTGAAGTGCCAGCCGAATGATTTTGTCGCGGTGTCGGAAGCGATCAAGGCGGCGGGGATTGCGATTGATGAAGAGAATTCGTCGATTGGTCTTGTGCCGAACATGATGAATCCGGTGAGCGATGTGGCGACCGCGAAGGCGATCAATAAGTTCGTTGACATGCTCGAAGATTTGGAAGACGTTCAGGACGTCTACACGAACATGGAGACGACGGACGAAGTGGATGCGGCGCTCGAAGCCGAGGGCTAAGTTCGCGTGATGAATACGATGCCGTTCGATACGGTTGAGGACTGTCTCGAGGCGTTGAGAAATGGCGGCATCATTCTGGTGACAGATGATGCCGACCGTGAAAATGAGGGCGACTGCATTTGCGCCGCCCGATTTGCAACGCTCGAGAACGTCAACTTTATGGCGAGCTACGCCAAGGGGCTCATTTGTATGCCGATGAGCGCGGCGTGGTGTCGGAAGTTGGACTTGCCGCAGATGGTGGGTCACAACACCGACAATCACCAGACGGCATTTACGGTTTCGATTGATGCGGTGGAAACGACGACGGGAATTTCTGCCGCGGAGCGTGCGATGACGGCACGTGCGTGTGTGCGGCCGGGGGCGAAGCCTGAGGACTTTCGTCGGCCGGGGCACATGTTCCCGTTGGAGGCGCGTGAAGGTGGGGTGTTGAAGCGCGCGGGGCATACGGAAGCGACGGTGGATTTGTGCCGCTTGGCGGGGCTTGAGGAAGTGGGGCTTTGTTGCGAAGTCATGAAAGATGATGGCACGATAGCGCGTATGCCCGATCACATCGCCTTCGCGAAAAAGCACAATTTGAAATTCTTGTCGATTGCAGATTTGATTGCGTATCGGCGGCGGACGGATAAGCTTGTTGAAGCGGTTGAGGAAGTTGATTTGCCGACGGACCACGGGCATTTTCGTTTGAAGATGTATCGTTCGCGCATTACGGGGTTGGAGCATCTGGCGCTTGTGAAAGGTGATGTGACGACGCCGGAGCCCGTCCTCGCGCGTGTGCATTCGGAATGCTTTACGGGCGATGTTTTGGGGAGCGAACGGTGCGATTGCGGGCACCAACTTCATGCGGCGATGGAGATGATTGAACGCGAAGGTCGCGGCGTTGTTTTGTACATGCGCCAGGAAGGGCGCGGCATTGGGCTTGCGAACAAATTGCACGCGTATCGTAAGCAAGAAGAAGGGCTCGATACGGTTGAGGCGAATGTGGCTTTGGGTTTTGCGCCGGACCTGCGGGATTATGGCGAAGGCGCGCAAATCTTGGCGGATCTTGGCATTCACAAAGTACGCCTCATGACGAATAACCCGTGTAAAATCAAGGGGCTTGATGGCTACGGAATTGAAATTACGGAGCGCGTGCCGATTGTGATTCCCGCCAATGCGCACGATCGGAAATATCTTCAAACGAAGAAGGAAAAGATGGGGCACCTCATCTAATTGCGAAAGGGGACGGCTATGAAAATTGCGGTGATTGGCGATGGTGGTTGGGGAACAGCAAATGCACTTTTGCTTGCGGGCTATGGGCATGATGTCACGCTTTGGGGTGCGTTCCCGGACTACATCGAAGAGATGCGCCAGACGCGGCAGAATTCCAAGTTCCTTCCAGGCGTCCCGCTCGCGGCAAATTTGAAGTTGACGGCGGACCGTGCCGAGGCTGTGAAGGATGCGGACATTGTCGTTCTCGCGCCGCCTTCGAAATATTTTGCATCGGTCGTGGGTGGCTTCAAAGGTTTGATTACGGACAAGATGATTGTCGTTTCGCTGACGAAAGGTTTGTGCGAAGAGACGAATCGGCGCATGACGGAACTTGCGGAAGAGATCTTGGGGCTCAAGGATGTGGTGGCGCTTGCGGGCCCGACGCATGCAGAAGAAGTCAGCCGCGGCATTCCAACCGCGATTGTGGCCGCGAGCCGTGATACACAGCGCGCAAAGGAAGTTCAGAAGATTTGGTCGGGCCCGACATTTCGTGTGTATACATCGGACGACCCCGTGGGTGTTGAGATTGGCGGCGCGGTGAAGAATGTGATTGCGATTGCGGTCGGCTGTTCGGATGGCATGGGTTATGGCGATAACACGCGCGCGGCACTTATTACGCGGGGCTTGGCCGAGCTCAAACGTTTTGTTCTCGCGTACGGTGGCAAGCCGGAAACGCTTTCGGGCCTTGCGGGGATTGGCGATTTGATTGTGACGTGCACCTCGAAACATTCGCGCAACCATACGGTGGGCGAGCGCCTTGGGCGCGGCGAAAAAATTGCGGACATCTTGGGCTCAATGCAGATGGTTGCGGAAGGCGTGTGGAATTCAAAGGTCGTTCATGACCTTGCCCAAAAGATGCACGTCGAAATGCCAATTTCCGACATCGTGTATGCGATGTGTTATGAGGATTTTGATTCGCGTAAGGCGGCCGCGACAATTATGAATCGCGCGCTCAAGAGCGAATAACTTGGGAAGGGGATGCCACTATGATTGACCGCGAATTGATTGGGATTCTTGGCTTCTTCAGCTTTTGGATGGGGGCGTGCATTGCGTCATTTTTGAATGTGGTCATTTGGCGTGTGCCGCGCGGCGAATCGATTGTGCGCCCCGCTTCGCATTGCCCCAAGTGTGACGCCGCTATCAAGTGGTATCAAAATATTCCAATTCTTTCGTGGCTTGCGCTGCGTGGCCGTTGTGCCAAGTGCCGCGCGCCTATTTCGCCGCGGTACATTCTTGTGGAAACATTGGGCGGCATTTTGTTTCTCGCGGCATTCCTTCAATTTGAAACATTGGCGCCTCTTATGTGGGTT
>CAVIVB010000107.1:0-5858 GCA_963645785.1 bacterium | reverse complement strand
CCTGGGTGTGACCACGGGGTTTGGATTCCGGCATACGCATCGCAAGAGGCTTTGGATTGGCTGTTGACGCGATAACAAAAAGAAAGGAAGCAACAAAATGAAGCATATTTGGTTGAAGAGTGCGGCGGTGGTCGCGGTGGTTTTTTGCGGGGCGATGAGTGGCTTCGCGAAGGAATGGACATATAATGCGTCCGCGAAGACGATGACGGATGCGGATGGGAAGTGGACGGTGAGGGTCATTTCCGTTGACAAGTTGGCGGATGGCGAGCTGACGATTTGGAAGGCGATTGCTCCATTCAATGATGAGACGGGGACGCTTGATTTGCGGGATATTGTTCTTGTGAAAGATGGGGTCAAATATCCGATTACGGCGGTGAAGTTGCATTTGCAAGTATTTGAGGAAAGTTATGCGACGGGCGTGACGAACTTTTATGTGAACAATGTGGTTGGACAGATTCCATTGAGTATGTTTTCGGGTTCACAGTTTCTCAAGGATGTTAAGATTTCTGGCGCGGGTGTGACGGATTTGGGAGGAAGTGTGTTTAATGGATGCCGAGCGCTCGAGAGAGTTGAATTGGATTGTCCGAATTTGTTGACGATTGGGAGTCAGGCGTTTAGCACTTGCACGAATTTGACAGGGGATATTGGTCTTGTGGTGCCGCCGGGCGTGACGAACATTGGGGGAAATGCATTTCGTATGGATGGGGGATTGGGTTTGCCTAATACGAAGTTGACGGGGACACTTGTTTTGACAAATCTTTCTGTGATTGGCAGCATGGCATTTCGTCGGTGTACGGGGCTTACGGGCGTGGACATTCGCGGACCGATTAAGGAGTTTGGGAATCATACATTCCATAGTTGTTCGGGAATCAAGACGGCGGTTTTTGATACGCCGAATTTGACGAAGGTATACTATAATCCTGAGGGCGATTTTTACGGGGTTTCTTTGACGAATGTGACATTTTTGGGGAAGGCGCTTGATCCGACAAATGTGATTGATAAAATTCTTGGTAATGTGAGTGGTGTTCCGCCATGGTCGGGCATGGGTAAGACGTGTACATTGTATGTGAGCCGGAAGCAAGAAGGGTGGAAGGAATTGGCGCAAAGTGTGGACCCTGACACGAATGAAGCGAAGTATGTTCCGACGAGCGAAGGGAAGAATTTCATGGGCGTTTATGTGACGGTTGGGGGTGCGCGGAAGGCGTGGATGGTGCATCGCGCGTCGCCGCATGATGCTGCGTCATTTGTGATTCGGGTGCAGTAAGCGGGGCGGAGCGGGCCGCGGCAAAACGTGGGACAGCTGGTGTGGTGGCGCGGCAGTTTTTGCTTGGATTTGGGGTAGAATGCGCAATTATGTATTTTTTATTAGATATCCACTAGACTTTTGGGCGTAGATATGGTATAATATACCAAAATTTTCCTCTAACAAGGATTATAGACATGTCAAAAGAATCGATAGCACGTAATAACATGTGGAAGTGGTTGGCGCTCGCCATCATTGCCGCGTTGTCGTTTTATATTTGCAATCCGCCGGCGGAGAAGTTCCGTTTTGGGCTTGATTTGAAGGGCGGAACGTCCTTCACGCTGGGGGTGGATACGGAGAAGCTTGCGGAGACGATTATCGCGGCGAATCCGGGGCTCACCAATACGCCTGGCGCGGTGGAGGCGAAGATCCAGGACACGCTGAAGGGGTGCGATGAGCGCATCATTCAGGTGATTCGTCGGCGTGTGGACGCGATGGGGACGAACGAGCCGGTGATTCAGGGGATGAAGGATCATCGCTTGCTGGTGCAGTTGCCGGGCGTGGATGAAGATGTGCGCAAGGCGGCGAAGGCGTCGTTGCAGAGCGCGGCATTTTTGGAATTTCGTTTGACGCATCCGAAGAATGATCAGTTGACGTCGAAGTTGTTGTCGCGTGACATTGCGCCGGAAGGGTATGTGAAGTCTGGGAATGGCTATGCGCGTGCGGCGAACTGGGCGGAAGTTTCGAAGAAGCCTGGGTATGCGGCGCGGCTCGCGGGATGGGAGACGCCGGATGCGCGTTATCGCTTCATGTTGGAGGATAATGGCGACGGGACGTATTCGCCGAATTTTGTGTCGCGGACGGTTGAGTTGACGGGTGAGGCGCTTGTTTCTGCCGCGGTGGAGCGTGATCCGACGTCTGGGCAGCTGTCGATTGGTTTCAAGTTGAATGCGGAAGGTGGGCGTAAGTTTTCTGCTTTGACGCGTGCTTACAAGGCAGGCGGGCCGAAGAATCCGACGGGTCGTGGGCGGCAGCTTGCGATTATTCTCGATGATGCGTTGATTTCGGCGCCTGTGATTCAGAGCGAGATTGGGTCGAGCGGGCAGATTACGGGGCATTTTGATGCGAAGAGCGCGCAGAAGCTCGCGGCAGAATTGAATGCGGGTGCGTTGCCGGCGCCGCTCAAGATTTTGGCGGAGTCGAGCGTGTCGCCGACGGTGGGCGTGGATGCGAAGCAGGACGGGATGATTGCCGCGGCGCTTGGTTTTGCGTTGGTGGCGTTGTTCATGTTCTACTATTATTGGTGGTCGGGGCTTGTTGCGGATATTGCGCTGTTCCTCGACATTGCGTTGTTGCCGACGGCGCTCGTGTTTGTGGCGAACATGCTCGGGATTTTCGCGCACGATCCTTCGATGGGTGGTGGCGGTTCGATGCAGCTGCCGGTGTTGACGATGCCGGGCATTGCGGGTTTGGTGCTTTCGCTCGGTATGGCGGTTGACGCGAACGTGTTGATTTTCGAGCGCATTCGTGAAGAGTTCCAGGAAGGGAAGAATGCGGGCGACGCGATCAAGCTTGGTTATGGGCGCGCGTTCACGGCGATTTTTGACTCGAACTTGACGACGATTATCACGGGCGTGATTCTGTTCATTGTGGGCACGGGCCCGGTGCGTGGGTTCGCGATTACGCTGACGGCGGGCGTTGTGATTTCGATGTTCACGGCGGTTGTTGTGACGCGCATTATTTTGGACCAGGCGGTGGATCCGAATCGGACGAAGCCGTTCAAGATGGTTCAGTTCTTCAAGAAGCCGCACTTTGACTTCCTCAAGGTTTCGAAGTACACGATTTCGATTTCCGCGGCACTTGTTGTGATTACGATGGCGATTTTCTTCATCCGCGCGCTCACGAACAAGGCATCGGTCCTCGCGGTGGATTTGACGGGTGGTACGTCGATTGTGTATAATTTGAAGCAGGATGCGAAGCCGGCGGTGGCGGACATTCGCGCGGCGCTGAATGATTTTGATAACGCGACGGTGATTCAATATCAGGAAGGCGTGGGGTCGACGACCTTGCTTGTGAAGACGGGCGAGACGGCGGAGACGAAGAAAGGTGCCGCGCTTGAGCATAAGGACGTTGGCGCGCATGTGACGAAGCTTTTGCAGGCGAAGTTCCCGGAATCGAATTTTGTCGCGGCGTCGGTGGATGAAGTTGGCTCGATGGTGGGCGCGGACTTGAAGAAGTCGGGGACGTATGCGACGATCTTCTCGCTGATTGCGATTTTGATTTACGTTGGGTTCCGCTTCCAGTTTGGCTTTGGCTTTGGCGCGATTGTGGCTTTGGCGCATGACGCGCTGATTGCGCTGGGTATTTTCTCGCTGTGCGGGCGGCAGGTTTCGCTGATTGTGGTGACGGCCTTGTTGACGATCATTGGTTATTCGGTGAACGACACGGTTGTGGTGTTTGACCGCATTCGTGAGCGCCTTCGTTATGACAAGCGTTCGACGTTCAAGGACCTTTGCAACGAGGCGATTAATTCGTGCTTGTCGCGTACGGTGATTACGTCGGTGACGACGCTGTTCGCGGTCTTGGCGCTGTTTGCATTTGGCGATGGTTCGATCTTCGACTTTGCGCTCGTGATGCTGATTGGTATCATCGCGGGTACGTATTCGTCGATTTTCATTGCGACGCCGATTATGATGTGGTGGTACCGCGGCAAGCGGCCGGCGTTTGATGGCGAGAGCGAAAACGACAAGCATTAAGTCGCGAGATAAAAGAGAAGGAATCGCCCCGCTTGGGACGATTCTTTCTTTTTGCAGGAAGGAGATTTATGGCAGAAGAAGTTAAAGAGAAATTGCTGGAGGTGGAGGAAGTCCGCCAGCGAATTGAGGACCTGAAGGAGCGCGTTGGCGAGATGGGTTCGTACATCAAGATTGATGCGCGGCGCGAGAAGTTGGCGGGCTTGGAGGCGCAACAGGCTGGCGCGGACTTTTGGAACAATCAGGCGAAGGCGCGGGATGTAATTGCCGCGACGAATGCGGAGAGAGCGTATGTGGTGCCGTATGATTCGCTGTTGAAGTCGGTCGAGGATGCGGGCGTGATGTTGGAGCTTGCGGAGATGGAGGAAGGTGCCGCGCAGCAGGTGGCGCTGAAGGATACGCTTGGGGAATGCGCGAAGGCGGATGAGTACTTTTCGAAGTTGAGGATGCAATCACTCCTCGGCGGCAAATTTGATGCGTGCAATGTGTTTGTGAAGTTGCATGCGGGGCAAGGCGGGACGGAAGCGTGCGATTGGGTTTCGATGTTGTATCGGATGTACAAGCGGTATGCGGAGGACCAAGGTTGGAAGGTTGAGGAATACGATTGCCAGCCGGGCGAAGAAGCGGGGCTCAAGGACGTGTATTTTCGCGTGGAGGGGAGCTATGCGTTTGGGCTTTTGAAGGCGGAGCGCGGCATTCATCGGTTGGTGCGCATTTCGCCGTTTGATGCGAATAAACGGCGGCAGACGAGCTTTGCGTCGATGGAAACTGTCGCGGAAATCAACGACGATATTGAGGTCGAAATCAAGGATGAAGATTTGCGCATTGATACGTATCGTTCGGGCGGCGCGGGTGGTCAGCACGTCAATAAGACGGACTCGGCGGTGCGCCTCACGCACCTTCCGACGGGCATCGTTGTGGCGTGCCAGAAGGAGCGTTCGCAGCACATGAACAAAGAGAAGGCGATGAATATGTTGCGCGCGCAACTCTACGAGTATTACGAAGACCAGAAGAAGGCGGAGATGGATCGCTTCTATGGCGCGAAGTCCGAGAACGGCTGGGGCAGCCAGATTCGTAGCTACGTGTTTTGTCCGTACACGATGGTGAAGGACTTGCGCACGAATTATGAAACGAGCGATGTGAATGGCGTGATGGATGGTCACATCCAGCCATTCATTGAAGCGTGGCTCCAAATGAAAGCTGCCGCGACGCCGACCAAGTAAAACAAGGCGAAGGGGACGTAAGCGATGCCGTGGGAAAATGGAGTCAACTGGGAGCCAATCGATCCTGAGAAGCGTGGCCAGCACGACACCTTTTCCGCGGCAGTTTCCGCGGCACTTTCCAGTCTGACAAAATCAAGCGAAGACGATTTTCTTCAGACGGTCGTGGATGAATGGTCACGCCTTTTTCCTGCGATTCCCGCCAAGCCTGGGCGCTTTGTAAACGGCATTCTCTTTCTCTATGTGCGCTCCTCGACGCAAGTCTTTTCGCTTCGTTCGCGCTTGCCGTTTATTCGTCGCAACCTTCTTGCGCTTCCGGGCGCGCCGAAAAAACTCACGCTTCGCCTTGAAGCCCATACCGCCACACCATGACATTCCTCGCGTCCATCCCGTTCCTTTTCGCGGCAGTTTTTTCGCGGCCGCTGGAACGCGTGACGACGATGGACCCTGCCTTTTCGCAAGCCGTCTACGAAGCGCGCGCCATTCAACTTGTCTATGAAACACTCCTCACGGTGGACTACGATGCGCGCCCCTATCGCCTCGCACCCGGCGCGTGCGACTTGCCCATCATTTCACCCGATGGCCTCACCTACACCTTTCATCTTCGTTCGCCCGACTTGACCGCGGCAGATATTGTGCGCT
>CAVIVB010000106.1:0-5880 GCA_963645785.1 bacterium | reverse complement strand
CTTTGACCCGGGTCGAGATAGATATTTGACCCGGGTCAAAGTATAAATTCGACCGGGTCAAAGTATGAGTTCGACCCGGGTCGAGACACAAAATTCCTCCTAGGAAAGTCTAAAACCCCTTCCCGCGGCCCAAAAACTGCCGCGGCAGATTTTTTGAAATACCCCCTTGACAAGGGTAGGGAAAATAGTGTATAATATGCGCCGTCTTTTTGAGACATAGAGTCAAATGAGCAGAAACGCTTACGAGCTTCTCCTTCTTGGGGGTCTTGAACTCGCGCTTACGACGCGCGGGGCGCGAGCGGTTTCGTAAAACAAAAAAAGATTTCAAACCACTTGGTAAGGCCCCGCTCAAAATGAGTGAGGCCTTTTCAACATTCTAAGAAAGTAAAACAAAAATGGACACGATACAGATATTCGATACAACGCTCCGGGATGGCGAGCAGGCACCGGGGTATTCGATGAACTTGGATGAGAAAGTGCGCATGGCCGTACAGCTGGAAGCGCTCGGGGTCGATGTGATGGAGGCGGGGTTTGCGATTGCGTCGAAGGGCGACTTTGATTCGGTCGCGGCAATTGCCAAGGCGGTGAAGGCGAGTACGGTGTGTTCGCTTGCGCGGGCGTTGGAAAAGGATATTGATGCCGCGGCAGATTCTATTCGCGACGCTGTTCATCCGCGGATTCATACATTCATTGCGACGAGTGATTTGCATTTGAAGTACAAATTGAAAATGACGCGGGAGGCGTGCTTGGAGCAGATTCGCAAGGCGGTGGCGTATGCGCGGAATCGGTGTGCGGAAGTTGAGTTCTCGGCGGAAGATGCGTCGCGGACGGATGTTGCGTTTTTGTGTGAGGCGATGGAGGCGGCGATTGGGGCGGGCGCGAGCGTGTTGAATATTCCGGACACGGTTGGCTATGCGACGCCGGAGGAATTTGGGAAGTTGATTCGTGCGGTGAAGGAACGCGTGGGGGAGCGGGCGAGGATTTCGGTGCATTGTCATAACGATTTGGGGTTGGCGGTGGCGAACACGTTTGCGGGGATTGAAGCGGGGGCGCGGCAGGTTGAATGCACGATTACGGGGATTGGCGAGCGGGCCGGAAATGCCGCGCTGGAGGAAATTGCGATGGGCCTGAGGACGCGCGCCGATTTTTACAAGGGCTTGAAGTGCAACATTCATACGGAAGAGATTGCGCGGACGGCGCAGTTGCTGTCCACGATTACGACGGTGAAGATTGCACCGAACAAGGCGATTGTGGGGGCGAATGCGTTTGCGCATGAAAGTGGGATTCATCAGCATGGTGTGTTGTCGAAGGCAGAGACGTATGAGATTATGACGCCGGAATCGGTTGGAGCGCAGAAGACGGAATTGGTCTTGGGCAAGCATTCGGGGCAACATGCGCTCGAGACGCGGCTGAAAGATTTGGGTTATGATTTGTCTGCGGAGAGGGTCGGCGAAATTTTTGCCGCGTTCAAGGCGCTTGCCGACCGGAAGAAAACGATTACGGACCGCGATTTGATTGCGCTTGCGGAATCGCGTGTGGCGACGAAGGCGAAGGCGGAAGATGAGTGGCGGCTTGATTCGTTTGTCGTGAATAGCGGCAATCACATGAATGCGACGGCGCAGGTTACGCTCGTGAAAGGCGGGAAGAAGGTGCTCGATGCGGCATTGGGGACGGGGCCGATTTACGCGTCGTTCCGGGCGATTGAGAAAATTATTCATCGCAAGTTCACGCTTGAGGATTATCAGATTCGCGCGGTGACGGAACATCGCGATGCGCTCGGTGAAGTGTTTGTGCGGATTTCGAATGAGAAAGGTTCGTATCGTGGGCGCGGCGTTTCGACGGACGTGATTGAAGGTTCGATTTTGGCGTTGCTGGTGGCGGTCAATCGCATGATGGAAGCTGAATAAAGAAAGGAGAAAAAGAAAATGGCAATGACGATGACGCAGAAGATTTTTGCCGCGCATGCGGGAAAGAGTGAGGTGCATGCGGGGGAGCTTGTGATGGCGAAGCTCGACCTTGTGCTGGGCAATGATATCACGACGCCGGTCGCGGTTGGGGAGTTCCCGAAGTTTGGGCGCGAGAAAGTTTTTGACAAGACGAAGATTGCGCTGGTGCCGGACCACTTTGCGCCGAACAAGGATGTGAAGGCCGCGGCGCAATGTGCGTGCATGAGGGCGTTTGCGAAGGCGCAAGGGATTGTGAATTATTTTGAGGTCGGGCATGATTGCGGGGTGGAGCATGCGCTGTTGCCGGAGAAGGGTTTGGTGACGGCGGGGGATTTGGTGATTGGGGCCGATTCGCACACGTGCACGTATGGGGCGCTGGGGGCGTTTTCGACGGGCGTGGGGTCGACGGATATGGCGGCGGGGATGGCCGCGGGTGAGACGTGGTTTCGTGTGCCGGAGGCGATTCGCGTGGTGTTGAAGGGCGTGCCGCGCAAGTATGTGGGCGGGAAGGATTTGGTGTTGCATTTGATTGGGATGATTGGCGTCGATGGCGCGCGATATCAGTCGCTTGAATTTACGGGCGAAGGTGTCGCGGCACTTTCGATGGATGAGCGCATGACCGTGGCCAATATGGCGATTGAGGCGGGCGCGAAGAATGGAATTTTCCCTGTCGATGCGGCGACGCGCGCGTATCTTTCGGAGCATGGCGCGAAGGAGCCGAAGATTTACGAGGCGGATGACGATGCTGAATATGTGCGGACGATTGAAATTGATTTGAGCGAGTTGAAACCGACCGTCGCCTTCCCGCACTTGCCTTCGAATGTGCGCACGATTGATGAGGTGGGCGAGATTCCGATTGACCAAGTTGTGATTGGGTCGTGCACGAATGGGCGCATCAGTGATTTGAGAATGGCCGCGGAAGTTTTGCGGCGGCATGTGGTCGCGCCGGGTGTTCGGTGCATTGTCATTCCCGCGACGCAACGCATTTATTTGCAGGCGCTTGAGGAAGGGCTGATTGCGCAATTTATTCAGGCGGGGTGCGTGGTGTCGACGCCGACGTGCGGGCCGTGCTTGGGCGGCTATATGGGCGTTCTCGCGAAGGGCGAGCGGTGTGTGGCAACGACGAATCGCAACTTCGTCGGCCGCATGGGGCATGTCGAATCTGAAATCTATTTGGCTTCGCCCGCGGTCGCCGCGGCAAGTGCCATCACGGGGCGCATCTCCGCGCCAGACGCAATCTAAAAGAAGAAAGGAACATTTCAAAATGGAAAACACAACTCTGAAAAACTGCCGCGGCACCGCCTTCAAATATGGCGACAATGTGGATACCGATGTCATCATTCCCGCGCGCTATTTGAATACGCCAAATGCGAAAGAACTCGCCGCGCATTGCATGGAAGATATTGATGCGGACTTTGTTTCGCGTGTGAAGCCGGGCGACATCATCGTCGCGGGGCGCAACTTTGGGTGTGGCTCATCGCGTGAACATGCGCCAATTGCAATCAAGGCGAGCGGCGTCGCATGCGTCATTGCAGCCAGCTTTGCGCGCATCTTTTATCGAAATGCCCTCAATGTCGCGTTACCAATTCTCGAATGTCCCGAAGCGGCCGCGGCAATTTCCAAAGGCGATATCGTGCAGGTTGATTTTGCCGCGGGCACCATCACAGATGAAACGACGGGGGCGACCTTTACGGCCGAACCTTTCCCACCTTTCATGCGCGACTTAATTGCCGCGGGGGGACTGGCCGCCTACCTCAAAAATCGCGCACACAACTAATCACACGAAAGGAAAGCTGAGAATGAAAAAGACAATTGCTGTTATCCCTGGCGATGGAATTGGGCCTGAAATCTGCCGCGAAGCTGTGCGCGCTTTGCGAGCCGTGGCGCAACGTTTTGGCCACACGTTTGATTTGCATGAGTATCCCTTCGGCGGGGCGGCGTATGATTTGTGTGGCGATTGCTTGCCCGATGAAACGCTTGCGGCGTGCCGCGCGGCGGATGCGATTTTACTGGGCGCCGTAGGTGGGCCCAAGTGGGATGCACTCCCGGCAGAAAAGCGCCCCGAGCGCCGCGCCCTTCTCACCTTGCGCCACGAACTTGGGCTGTATGGCAACTTGCGTCCCGCAAAAGTATGGTCGGCCCTTTGCGCGGCAAGTCCCCTTCGCACCGACATCGTTCAAGGCGGCATCGACATCCTCGTTGTGCGTGAACTCACGGGCGGTCTTTACTTCGGCGAACATTCACGCGCGGCCGACAATCAAAGCGCCCGCGACATCCTCGATTATTCCGTGCCGGAAATTGAACGCATCGCGCGCCTCGCTTTTGCCGCGGCCCGCACACGCAACCATCACGTCACGAGCGTCGACAAAGCGAATGTGCTGGCCACCTCTCGGCTCTGGCGCGAAACAGTCACGGCCCTTCGCGACCGCGAAGCCCCCGACATCACGCTCGACCACATGTACGTCGATAATGCCGCGATGCAGCTCGTGCGCAATCCCGCCCACTTCGATGTCATCTTGACGGAGAATATGTTTGGCGATATTCTTTCTGACGAAGCTTCGCAGATTACGGGCTCAATCGGCATGCTGCCTTCCGCGTCACTTGGCGCCAATGCCCACGGCCTTTACGAACCCATCCACGGCTCCGCGCCCGACATCGCAGGCACCCATCGCGCCAATCCCCTCGCCACGATTCTTTCCGCGGCACTTCTTTTGCGCCATTCCTTTGGCCTCACGACCGAAGCCGCCGCAATTGAACGCGCTGTTGAGACGGCCCTCGCGAACGGCTGGCGCACACTCGATATCGCAGGCGCCAATACCGCGGCCGACAAAATCGTCACGACCGAAAAGATGGGCGATATCATTGAACAGGGAATTCTTCAAGACGCCTAAAACGCGGCACTTCTAACTCACGGGAAAGTTGGCGGAGGGGGGGGGATTCGAACCCCCGGTGGACTTGCGCCCACACAACCTTTCCAAGGTTGCACCATCGACCACTCGGACACCCCTCCAACTTCGCTCTCGTTAGATTGGTGCCAGAGGAGGGACTCGAACCCTCACGTACTTGCGTACGGCAGATTTTGAGTCTGCTGCGGCTGCCATTACGCCACTCTGGCTCTTGTTGGTGGAGCGGGCGAAGGGAATCGAACCCTCGTAGCCAGCTTGGAAGGCTGGAACTCTGCCATTGAGTTACGCCCGCACGAGCTTCTCCGACCGAACAGGGACATATTATACCATATCTCAGATCGAATTGCAAGGGGGTATTTTAACTTTTTTTATTTTTCTTTCCACGCCACCTGACTCACAAAAATCTGCCGCGCACCAAAAAAAAGTTTGTCAGAAAATGCCATCTCGGTCCCCTAACTACTTGTAAACCTCATTGTAAACCTCATTCAATAGAAAGGATCAAAGAAATGAACAAGGCTAAATTCATATGTGCCGCGCTCGTCGCCTGCTCCGTCGCCTTCCTCGCCGAAGCCGACACCCGCACCACCTACCGCGATGCTCAAGGCCGCATCCAAGGAACGGTCACAACCGACAACTATGGCAAAACCACCTACCGCGATTCAATGGGCCGCATCCAACGGACGGAAACGACCGACCGCTATGGAAAGACAACCGTCCGCGATGCTCAAGGCCGCATTCAAGGCACGGAGACAACGGATCGATATGGCAAGACCACCTATCGCGATTCAATGGGACGCATTCAAGGATCGGAGACAACCGACCGCTACGGCAAGACGACGTACCGCGATGCACAAGGTCGTATTCAAGGTACAAAGACAACCGATCGCTACGGTAAGACCACCTATCGCGATTCAATGGGGCGCATCCAAGGCACAAAGACGACGACCAGCCGCTAAACGCGGCACTCTTCAAGCCTGAAGAAGTTTCGTCATCGCCTGGCTTGATTGTGCTTGGACTTGCTCAAACAA
>CAVIVB010000105.1:0-5958 GCA_963645785.1 bacterium | reverse complement strand
ATTGCGCCACAACCCCGTATCTCGAAAGCGGGGCATATTATACCATATTTACCCCACCTAATGCAAGTGGAAATTTTATCTTTTTGCTTTATCGTGACAAATTTGCCGCGCTCACGGACAAAAAAGCGAACTTCATTTTGCCCATTTTTGCTTCCGCGGCACTTTTGTCGCGGTTAGTCTTCAGGTTTGAGGTAGCGCAGGAGTTCGTCCATGCGATTGATTTTGATCGTATAGCGTGATTCGCCAAGCGAGCCAAAGCCGAATGTGCAGAAGGCTCCTTTGATGCCCGCGTTGGTGGCACATTGCATATCCGTCCAGCTATCGCCGACCATCCAGTCGTGAGAAGAGAGGCGGTGTCCACGAAGGCGCGCGGCACATTCGCGGAGGGGCAAATCGGAAGGTTTCATTTCGGGGCAATCGCCGCCCGCGATGATGCCATTGCCAAAGTAGCGCGTGAGGCCGAAGTGTTCGAGAATGGCGTGGGTCGCGAACGAGGGTTTGGCCGTGTTGATGCCAAGTAGGTAGCCGCGGCGCGAAAGTTCGTCCAGCGTGGAACGGACGGTGGGATAAAGTTCGACCGATTCGAGCATGTGTTCGGCGTAGTGGGATTTGAAGATGTCCCAAAGGGCGTCGACATCGGCGGCACGTTCGGGGATGGCGTGGGCGAGGAGGTAGTGGGCGCCGCGGCCGACGTGGGTGAGGACTTCGTCTTGCGGGAGTTCGGGAAGGGAGAGGTCGCGACGCGTGTGGTTGACGGTCGCGGCAAGATCGGCGCGGGAATCGATGAGGGTTCCGTCCATATCAAAAAAGACTGCGTTCATAAATGGGTTTCCTTTCGAATTGAATTATTGTGGGATGGCGACGTCGACGGGAACGGTCAGACCGGGGAGGGCCTTATCGAGGTCGGCGGGTTTCATGATGACGAGGATGCCGCGGTGGCCCGCGTTGATGTAGATTTCGGGCAAGTCGTAGATGGATTTTTGGACGTAGACGGTCATGCGCTTGCGGGTGCCGAAGGGCGAGGTGCCGCCGACGTGGTAGCCGCTGTGGCGGTCGGCCGTATCGGGTGTGCAAGTTGTGACGGTTTTGACGCCGCGCTCGCGGGCGAGGTTTTTCGTTGAGATTTCGCAGTCGCCATGCATGAGGCAGACGAAGGGCTTTTTGGTTTCGTCTTCGAGGATGATGGTTTTGATGGTGGCGTGGTGGTCGAGGCCGAGTTCGGTCGCGGCTTGGATGGTGCCGCCGTGGAGGGTGAAGTCGTAGCAGCGCGTTTCGTAGGGGACATGCGCGGCGTTGAGGGCGCGCAGGGCGTTCGTCATCGGGACGGAGGTTGGTTTCATGGTTTATTTATTGAAGAGGTTGATGCCGAGTTCCGCAAGCGGGCGCAGGACGAAGTCGCGTTGCGCGGCGCGTGGATGCGGGAGGGTGAGTTCGGGCGTGGAAAGGGTTTGGCCGGCGAAGTCGATGAGGTCGATGTCGATGGTGCGCGGGCCGTTCGGAATTGTGCGAATACGGCCGAGGCTGGCTTCGATTTCGTGCATATAACGCGAAAAGGTAAGCGCATTGAGAGAGGTTTCGAGGACGACGATTTGATTGAGGAACTTTTGCGCGGCAAATTCGGGCGGCACATCGACGGGGTCGGTTTCGATGACGGAGGAGGCGCGGCAGAAATGTGTGTCGGGCAAGGAAGAAAGTGCCGCGGTCGCGCGGGCCAGGTAGTCGGCGCGCGGTTCGATGTTGGAGCCAAGCGAGACGATGGCGCGCTTCGTGTGCGCGGCAGATTGTCCGCCTTCGGCCTGTTTCAATTTGGTGACGACCGTGCCAAAGGCTTCAAGGCTGATGAGGGAAAGGACGGTTGTGGCGATGCCGACGGCGTAGAGGCCCGCGGCAATGGCCATGCCGATGCCGGCCGCGACCCAGATGCCCGCGGCAGTTGTCAGGCCGTGGACGCTGTTGCGTTGGACGATGATGGCGCCTGCACCGAGGAAGCCGACGCCGCTCACAATTTGTGCCGCGACGCGGGCGGGGTCCGATTGCTCGCCAAAACCGTAGCGTGAAACGATCATCATCAGGGCCGCGCCGAGGGCAACCAAGAGGTGCGTGCGAATGCCTGCAACCTTCGCACGGTATTCACGCTCGGCGCCAATCAAGGCTCCGAGGACGCCTGCGAGGACCAGGCGCAAAATCAACTCAACTGTCTCAAACATGGCTCATGTCCTTTATTTACTGGGTCCGCGGCACTTTTGCCACGAACCGAGGTGAATGCCCAAAATGGACGCTGCCGTATATTATACCATAAAAAGCCCCCGTGCGTAAAGTATAAAAAGGCCCGAGGCATAAAAGCCCCGGGTCTAGGGAGTGAAAAATCACATGGAATAATATGATGAAAGAAATTGTTTGAAAAAAAAATCGTTTAGAAAGCCTCCGTTGCTTCGTTTACACGACGGCCGCGCTCTTCTGCCGCGGCGCGACGCGACTTCTGAAGAGAAGCCTCGTATTCTTCCGCGGCGGTACGCAAAGCTGCTTCATCCCACGCTTCGATCACCGTTTGGTAATCAGGCGTCGCATCAGCCAAACAGACGCGAACCCCGCGGTCTTGGCCAATGATGAAGTCATAGCACGGACGACTAAAACTGGAGAGACGAGCCCATGTGTCATAGCGACGCTCAAGGGCTTCAATCAAATAATGCCGCTTCCACCGAATGCCGGAATCAACCGCGGCACGTGCACAGGCGACAATCTTTGCGACCTTGTGCGTGGTGGGCGTCACATAAACATAGTAATCATCAAAACCTGCAAGGGCTTTCTTCGGCGTGAACGTTGCGCGAAGGAGCGTCGGTTCAGCCGCATCCACAACAAAGTTCGTGTTCGCCGTAAATTCAGAATTGAACTTGAGGCCCATGAAAGAATCGGTATTCTTGGCACAATTGAAACCAGTCGGCGGTGGCGGCGGCGGTGGGAATGCGCCCTTCTTGAAACAGCCCGCGGGCGGATAGGTGCCTTCTGGTGCCGGCCCCTTGCACGACGCCTTCGGGCAGGGACCCTTTGCCATCGAACACAAAGAATAGCTCTGGGAATACTCGCTCGTCGAACTCACCAAAACATTGCCATCCGCATCCATCGTCGTATTTGTTTCACGCCGATGTTCGGTAACCATATTGCCATTTGTTGTAACCACAGATTCGGTGTAACGACGCGAAATAGAACCATTCTCATTCGTCGTCACAACCGATTCGGAGTTCTTGGTGGACATATTCTTATTATGCTCGCCTGCGCAAAGAACACCGCACACGCCCAACACGGCCACAAAAAGTGCCGCGCCGAGTGCAACACGCGAACTCACATTCGCGCCTTTCGTCTGCATCTCTTTTGCTACGTTCATTGTCTTATGTCCTAACAACTGTCCTTCAAAATCTAGACCTAAACCTATCTCTCTCAAGACGCGAATATTATAGCATTTTGGTATTAAGGCAAAGTTAACAAGGCGGCAAAAAAAGAAAGCCGCGGCAAAAACTGCCGCGACTTCTTCAGCAAATCTAAACCTAGACTTACTTGATTTCGACTTCGGCGCCAGCCTTCGTGAGCTGTTCCTTGATCTTTTCGGCGTCTTCCTTCGAAGCACCTTCCTTGACCGTCTTCGGCGCACCATCGACGAGATCCTTCGCGTCCTTGAGGCCGAGGCCCGTGATCGCGCGGATTTCCTTGATGACCGCAATCTTGTTCGCACCCGCCGACTTGAGGACGACGTCGAACTCGGTCTTCTCTTCAGCCGCAGCAGCGCCAGCAGCCGGACCCGCAACCGCGACAGCCGCCGCAGCCGAAACGCCCCACGCTTCTTCGAGGGCCTTCACGAGGTCATTGATTTCCAGAACCGTCTTGCCCGACAGCTCCTTGATGATTTCTTCATTTGTCATTTTCTGTTTTCCTTTATTTTAACCGGCCGCGTGTTTCATCGTCCGGGATGCCGCCCTATCTTTCAGTTTTACCCTATCGTTCAGGCGGCTTTTACAAATTGTTTTATGCAGCTGGCGTTGCATCCGGTGCAGGCGTTTCCGCCGCCGGTGCCGCGTCGCCACCCTTCTTCGCCTTCTCGGAAAGGACACGCGCCAAACGCGTCGCCGGCTCCTTGAGGAGCATGAGCAACGTCGCACGCAGCTGATCCTTGCCAGGAATCTTCGACAGCGCTTCGACCATCGCCGCGTCCACGATCTTGTTGTCGTAGTCCGCGCCCTTGACCGTCGCCTTGCCGTCCGAGGCCTTCACGAAATCCATGATCGCCTTGGCAACCGCCGTCGGCTCACCATGACCCGTCACAACCGCCGTCGGGCCCGCAAACATCGCGTTGACCTCGTCGCTCCAGCCCTTCTCCTTGCCAGCCTTCGCAATGAAGGTGTTCTTCACGACCAAGAGACGGCTCTCGAGCTTGCGCAAATCTGCACGCAACTTCGCGAACTTCGCAACATCCACACCACCATGATTAATGATGAAGCAGTAATCCGAGTCCTTGACACGAGCGATGACTTCATCCAGAATGGCAACCTTTTCAATTCTCATTTTCGATTACCTCCTTATTCGGCATCTGCCGCGACGATCACAGGCACGCCGACGCCCATTGTCGAAGAAATCGTCATCGACTTGATGAACGTTCCCTTCACGGTTGCGGGCTTAGCACCCTGCACCGCCGAAACGATGGCCTTGATGTTGCCCTCAAGCGCGCCATCTTCAAAGCTGCGCTTACCAGCAATCACCGACAAGTTGCCCGTCTTATCCATACGGAAATCAACCTTGCCGCCCTTCGCCTCCTTGACAGCCGTCGCGGTATCATCCGTGACCGTGCCCGTCTTCGGGTTCGGCATCAAGCCACGCGGGCCGAGGATACGCGCGCACTTACGCACTTCCTTCATCGCTTCAACCGTCGCAATCGCAACGTCAAAGTCGCACCAGCCTTCCTTCGTGACCTTCTCAATCAAGTCCGCCATGCCGACAAAATCCGCACCAGCCGCACGCGCCGCTTCCGCCGCGTCGCCACCCGCGAACACCGCCACCTTCACAGACTTACCAGAACCGTTCGGCAACTTCACCGTGCCACGCACAGCCGTATCGCCCTTCGTCAGTTCCTTGCCCAAATGGAAATAAACGTCAATCGTCTCGTCAAACTTCGCACCGGGATTCGCCTTCACGAACTTAATCGCTTCCGCGAGAGAAACCGCCTTCTTCGGCGCCTTCTTCAACGCGTTGTAATACTTCTTGCCGTGCTTCATTCAACCACCTCGATTCCCATGTTGCGCGCCGTGCCAGCAATCATCTTGATCGCCTGCTCCGGATCATCGGTGTTCAAATCCGCCTTCTTCATCTCAACAATCTTGAGAAGCTGCGCCTTCGTCACCTTGCCAACCTTGTTCTTGTTCGGAACGCCGCTGCCCTTCGCAAGGCCCGCTTCCTTCTTCAACAGCACACTCGCCGGCGGCGACTTGAACTGCAGCGAGAAGCTGCGATCCTGATAAACCGTGATAATCACGGGGATAACGAGCCCCGAGTCCTTCGCCGTCTTCGCGTTGAACTCCTTGCAGAACTGCATGATGTTCACGCCAGCGGAACCGAGGGCGGGACCGACCGGCGGCGCGGGATTCGCGGCGCCAGCGGGAATCTGGAGTTTAACAACTCCTGTAACCTTCTTGGCCATTTATGCCTCTTTCCTTCTTTTTTCGTGCGGCTCCTGCCGGGGATCCTGCCCGGTCGTAACGGACCGCAAAACCTGTCTCCTACTTCGCCTGTTCGAGCGAGTCGTTGCTCGACTCTTTCTCGACCTGCCAGTATTCGACGTCGACAGGGACCTTGCGGCCGAAGACTTGAACATCGACCTTGAGCTTGCCCTTGTCGGGATCCACCATGCTGACCTGGCCCGTCAAACCCATGAACGCGCCGTCAGTAATCTTCACCGTCTCGTCGACGTTGAAA
>CAVIVB010000104.1:0-6002 GCA_963645785.1 bacterium | reverse complement strand
GGGCACTCAACCGCGGCGGATTTTGAGGAGAGAGCGCGGCAGATTTGGTTTATAATTAATCAAAAATAGGGGATTGACCTAGAAAAAAAAATATGCTATAATAGGTGATGTTTTAGGTGGATTAGGTTTTGTCGGCGCGTGCTGACGGAGCTAGAAGCCTTGTAAACAAAGGAGATAACAACAATGAAGCATATTTGGTTGAAATGTGCCGCGGTGGTCGCGGCGGGTTTGATGGGCTCGATTGGTGGGTTTGTGCCGCGGGCGTGGGCTGCGGTTGGGGCGGGTGTTTGGACGACGGGCAATACGTGGGAAACGTATACGCCGTCGGAGAACAACCTGCTTTCGCTGAAGTATTTGGTGCAGAATGGGGAATATAATGACTTCCTCATTTGCAAGGAGTTCAATAACGACTCAATTTATTTGACGCGCGGAGACGCTGGGAAAGGTTGGGGCTCGAGTGCGCATACGGTGACGTTGAAGTTTCCGAGTGCGGCGACGATTACGTGGATCAATTTCTATACGAAGTGGGGCGACAATGGGCGTGTCTACATTAGTCTCAATGCGATGAAGGTGAAGCATTCGGATGGCACGTTGGAGGAGGTGGCGAATTCGAAGATTTCGTATGGCGGGTCGAACATGGGGACAAATCCGGAGAAGCGGTTTGCGTGTTTTGCCGCGGCGGATGGTTCGCCCATTGCGGAGGATGTGGTGGAGGTGCAGTTGGACTTCCCGCAACAGCAGAATAGCGCGGTGGGCTATGTGGGGATGGAGGTTGTCGGGACGCTTTCGGGGGCGACGGAAGGGCCGACGAGCGAGATGGTTTGGGAAGCAGGCGGTTATGATACGAGCGCGTGGACGCCGCTGGTTGCGAGTAGCAACATGATGTTGACGTATCGTTCGGGGACGCTGAAGCAAGGCTCGGTGACGACGTATTACGATTACATGACGGATGGTGAGCTCGTGAGGTGTCCGGCTAATGGGAACTATTTGGTTTATCCGAACCAGAAGGTGCAGTGGAACTTTGCGCAGGCGATTACGTTGCAGTCGTTGCGGGTGTATACGTGGTGGGGCAATGGGGGAGATGGCGTGGGGATTTTCCATGTGGACACGCAGGACAAGGATGGGGTTTGGACGTCGCATTTGTTGCCGACGGAGTATGTGTTGGTGGGGACGGCGACGGGGTTTGAGACGCATGAGGGGAATGAGGTTTCGAACTATGCGATTTTGCGGCGGCGGGATGGGAAGCCGATAGCGGAAGATATTGTCGCGATTCGGGTGTTGGCGGCTTTTGAACAATCTGCGTGTTGGGTGGAAGTTGAGGCGGAAGGTTGGACGGATACGAGCCCGGCGATTTTTGATGAGACGTCGGTGACGGTGGCGAATGATTGTTGGGATGTGAATTGGACGGCGAAGGTTTCGAGCTTGGGTGCGAGCACGGAGGCGACGGTGAATTTGCTGACGAGCTTGGATGGCGTCAACTTTACGGTGGCGGATACGAAGGTTGTGACTGAGGTCAATACGGCGACGGCTTTCACGCATACGTATGACGATGTCAATCAGACGATTTATTACAAGTTTGAAATTGTCAACACGAAGGATGGCAAGGAATGGCGTTCGACGAATGGTGTGGCGACGGTTGTCAATCGCGATAACGCGACGTATTATTGGAATCCGGCCGTCACCTCGGGGGTGTGGAATGATGCGGCGAACTGGACGAATTCGCGCAATGATACGCGGTTGAAGTGGCCGACGGACCAGTACACGACGGCGGACTTCTCGCGCCTGGCGGCTGGGGATTCGGTGACGGTGAGTGTTGACGCGGCACATACGTCGAAGTTGACGCTCGCGCCTGCGGGGGCGGAGGTTGTGTTCACGGGGCCCACTGCCTTGACGCCGTCTGGCGATACGCTCGTCACGGGGCGGATGGTGATGGATGGTTCGGCGCTGCGGTTGGGGGCGATTTTGAATTTCGCCGATGGTGCGTGCCTTGTGGCCAAGAATAATGCGGCATTGAATATCTCGAGCGTTCGGCTCAATGGTGCGCAAAGTCGCTTGGAACTTTTGAGTGGTTCGACGCTGGCGGCTGGGACTAAGCATTCGCATATTTCGGGCGATTCGGAGATTTTGTTGGATGGCGGGTCTGTGACGGAAGGTGGCTATATGCTTTGGTCGGGCGAAGGCACGCCGAATACGGGGCGTTTGACATTTGGGCTTAAGGGTGGTACTTACAAGACGACCCAATCGCACTGTATGGAATATAATTGCACCTTCACGTTCCGCTACTTGCTGCCAGGCGACCGGTGGACAGGCTACGAGACGGCGCCGCTCAAGGCGCATTCCGTCGTGCCTGGTGATTATCACCATTTTGGCAATGTCAGTAGTCGGGGTGGTAAGTTCCATGTGGAGCTGGTGGCGAGCAGTGAGGGTTTGCCTGCGAATGAAGTCGAGATTCCGCTGATTGAGATGGTGAACGACACGATTTGGACGAATCACTTCACCTTTACGGCGTTTGGCAATGAGATGGAAGTGGGTGTGCCGCGCAAGGGCGATTACTTCTATTGGACTTACGATGGTGGGGATGCGAGGGAGCCGGCGACGGCCGGTACGCTTCCGACGGGCTTGCGGTTCCATCTGTCCAAGCATGGTGGCTTTTGCATTCGGATTCAGTAGGTGGGCCGACGGAGCGGCCCGCGGCAAAACGCGGGACAGCTGGTTGAACCGCCCCCGTATGTTGGTATTGGACCGCGGCAGAATTAGGGGTAAAAATACCCCCTATACAACGCGGCGAAAATATGGTATAATATGCGCTTGATTTCTAAGGAGAAGTCTAAAATGAAACTTGACGAACTCAAAGGTAAGACAGTTGGCGTCTGCGTGAGCGGGGGCCTTGATTCGAAGACGATCTGCTGCGTTCTGTTGGACGCGGGGGTCAAGGTGAAGGCGTTCTCAGCGAACGTTGGTCAGCCTGATGAAAAGGACATTAACGATATTAAGAAGCGTATGGCTCCGACGGGTGTTGATACGACGATTGTTGATGTGACGAAGGAGATGGCGGACATTTGCTTTGAGACGGTGAAGTGTCAGGCGATGTACGATGGCGGGTATTGGAACTCGACGGGGATTGCGCGTGCGGTGACGGTTCAGAAGTTGTTGCCGGCGATGAAGAAGGCGGGTTGTTCGGTTTTGGTGCATGGTGCGACGGGTCGTGGGAATGACCAGATGCGGTTTGAGCGTTATGTGAACGTGATGGACCCGAAGTTTGGTGTGTATGCGCCGTGGCGTGATGCGGACCTGTTGAAGAAGTTCCCGGGTCGGACGCAGATGGTAGATTTCTTGGCGAAGCGCGGGATTGTGGCGTTTGTTGGGACAAAGAAGAAATACTCGACGGATGCGAACTTGGCGGGCTTGTCGCACGAGGCGGAAGATTTGGAATCGATGGAGACGTCGATGCGGATTGTGAAGCCGACGATGGGAGTGTGGCCTGAGAAGGCGCCGAACAAGGTTGAGAAGGTTGTGCTTTCGTTTGTGAAGGGTCGCTGCGTGGCGGTGAATGGCAAGAAGATGACGCCGTACGAAGTGATGCTGGAGATGAACAAGGTTGGCGGGCGCAACGGGATTGGCATGAAGCATGCGCTCGAGAATCGTATCATTGGTACGAAGAGCCGCGGTGTGTATGAAGCGCCGGGAATGGAAGTTTTGAGCTGGGGCTTGAAGTACATTTACGAGGGCATTATGGATCGGCGTTCGACGCAGTTCTTCCAGCATTTGTCGAAGTTCGTGGCGGACCAGATTTATGATGGGCGTTGGTTTGATCCGGCGACACGTGCGGCGCGCGCGGCGATTCAGGTTTGGGCTGACAAGGCGACGGCGGATGTGACGCTGGGGCTTTACAAGGGCAACATTTTCTTCGAGAGCTTGAAGGGTTTGAAGGCGACGATTTACAATGAAGCCGATAGCTCGATGGAAGCGTCGAACGGGTTGAATCCGCACAGCTCGCAAGGCTTTGCGGAGATCCAGAGCGTGGAAGCGAAGATGCTGGCGAAGGCTGGGCAGATCGTCCTTTGATTCGAGCGTAGAGATGGCTGAAGAGAAGGAAGAAAAAAGTGCCGCGGAACCGCTGACGGGGGAGACTCCGGAGGCGGGGGACCGCGGCAAAACTGCCGCGGAAGGGAAGCCGGCTGAAGACGGGGCTCGCGCCCCGGACCCCCTTTGTAGCGGGGCGGCGGAGCGCCCCGCGGCAGAACGCGGGACAGCTGATGGAATTGCCGCGGAAGAACGCGGGACAGCTGATGGAACTGCCGCGGACGAGAAGGTTGCGGACGAGAAGAAGCCGGTGGAGGTTGATTGGAAAGATCGCTATGCGCGGCTACTAGCGGACTTTGACAACTTCAAGAAGCGCACGGCGCGAGATCGCGAGGATACGTATCTTTTTGCGGAGATGGATATTTTGCGCGATGTGCTCCCCACGGTGGACCATTTGGCGCTTGCTTTGGCGAATGCCAAGGATAAGGACAATGAGTTTGTCAAGGGCGTGCAGATTGTGTATGACACGTTGTTGAAGGCTTTGAAGGAACATGGCGCCGAGCCGTTTGATTCGGTTGGCGAGAAGCTGGACCCTGATAAGATGGAGGCGATTGCGTCGTTGCCGTCGGCTGAGATTGAAGAGGGGAAGGTTTCGAACGAGGCGAAGAAGGGTTGGATGTTGAAGGAGAAGGTCCTTCGTGCGGCGCAAGTTGTGGTATCTTCAGGCAAGGGCGAATAAGGCCCAGGTGAAGTATGGCAGGACAAAAGAGAGATTATTACGAAGTGTTGGGCGTTGCCAAGGATGCGACGGCTGACCAGATTAAGTCGGCGTACAGGAAGCTTGCGATGAAGTATCATCCTGATCGCAATCCGGACAATCCGGAGGCGAAGGAGAAGTTCACGGAGATTTCTGAGGCGTATGAAGTTTTGTCCAATGCGGAGAAGCGTCAGAGGTATGATCAGTTTGGTCATCAAGGCGTGAACTTTGGGCCGGGTGGATTTGACTTTGGGCGTGATTTCTCGCATTTCCAGGATGTGGATCTTGGGGATATTTTGAATTCTGTATTTGGGGGTGGCTTTGGCGGCGGGGGCGGCGGATTTTCGAGCTTCTTTGGAGGTGGCGGGGGTCGGTCGCGTCGAGCGAATCCGGAAGGGCCGTGCCGCGGCAAAGATTTGAGTTATCGACTTGAGATTGATTTTGATGAGGCGCTGTTTGGGAGCGAGCGGACGTTGGAGTTGACGGTGCCGGGGGCGTGTCCTGAGTGTCATGGAACGGGGGCGGCGGAAGGGTCGAAGCGGACGACGTGCAAGACGTGCGGCGGGCATGGTGAGGTGATTGCTGGGAGCGGGTTCTTCCAGGTGCGTCAGGTGTGCCCGACGTGTGGTGGCGCGGGGTCGGTGATTGATAAGCCGTGCAAGAAGTGCCGCGGGTCGGGGCATGTCGAGACGAACGCGAGCATTACGTTGAAGATTCCGGCGGGGGTGGATACGGGGACGAGGTTGCGGGTGACGGGGAAGGGCGCGGCCGGTTTGCGTGGCGGCGAGAATGGCGACTTGTACGTTGTGTTGGAAGTCAAGCCGAGCGAGATTTTTGAACGTGAGGGGCAGGATCTTTATGTGGATGTGCCGGTTTCGCCGATTACGGCGGCACTGGGCGGGACGATTGAGGTGCCGACGCCGGAGGGCGTGGCGCAATTGAAGATTCCGGCTGGCACGCCGAATGGGAAGGTGTTTCGTTTGCGTGGGAAGGGCGTGCCGAGTCACCGCGGCGGTTTTGCTGGGGATTTGGATGCGCGGCTTATTTTTGAGGTGCCGACGAATTTGGACAAGAAGCAGCGCGCGGCGTTGGAAGCGTTTCAGGGGCTTGTTTCGGGTGGGACGTATCCGGAGATGAGTTCGTTTGCGAACAAGGTGAAGGTCTTTTTCGCGCACAAGAAGAAGCTTGGGAAGTAAGAGTTGCACCTGTGGTGGAATGGCAG
>CAVIVB010000103.1:0-6010 GCA_963645785.1 bacterium | reverse complement strand
ATCGACGCCGCCTGTAACAGTGTAGCCGCGCGCAGCGAGTGCCTCGCGTATGAGCTTGGCGTTCTCAAGATAGAAATCAATTGTGGCCTGTGTTTGGGCGCGGCCTTCACTCGTATAGATGGCTTCTGCGCCGCGCTGAGTGATGTAACTTGCGCCATTGAATTTGGTTGTTTGGCGGCGCGTCCACATCGGACGAAGTTCGACCTTGCGCCCGTTCTCATCGCTGACGACAAGGTCGCGCGGAACAACCGTGTAGCCACAACGAATGCCAGTGAAGCCAGCCGTCTTCGAATAGCTGCGGAATTCGATGGCGCATGTGCGCGCGCCGGTGCATTCGTAGATGGAATGCGGGATACCGGGCGTGCGGATAAAGGCTTCGTAGGCGGCGTCGAAAAGGATAAGGCGGCCGTTCGCATTGGCCCAATCGATCCAAGCTTGAAGTTGCGCTTTTGTCGCGACCGCGCCCGTTGGGTTGTTCGGATAACAGAGATAAACAACGTCCGCATCGAGCGAGGCATTGGGCACAGGCACAAAGGAATTTGCCGCGGTGCATGGAAGAAGCGTAATGTCGTGGCGGCCCGCCATCACGTTCGTGTCGACATAAACAGGATAGACGGGATCGCCCACCGCGATTTTGGCATCAGCAGAAAAGAGTTCTTGGATGTTGCCACAGTCGCACTTGGCACCATCGGAAACAAGGATTTCATCCGCGGCAATATCCATTCCGTGCGCTTGGAAATCTTGCGCGGCAATTTTATCGCGAAGAAAAGCATAACCTTGTTCAGGGCCGTAGCCGTGAAATGCGTCGCGCGAAGCTTCATCATCCACAGCCTTGTGCATCGCGGCGATGACGGCGGGCGCGAGAGGTTCTGTCACATCGCCAATGCCGAGACGGATAATTTTTGCCGCGGGATTTTTCGCTTGATGCGCCGCCACACGATGTGCAATTTCAGCGAACAAATAGGTCGGTTTAATCTTGGCGTAATTTGGATTAACTTTCAGCATGGTCTGCTCCTTCTGAATGTAAGATTTGAGATTCGTGATGATGATGGTGGTGGTGGTGATGATGGTGGTGGTGCTCGTGCGGCTGTGGCTCGGCATCCGCCTCATCAGTATGCTCGCTTATGCGCGGCAAGAAGCCCTCTATTGCGGCAAGCTCAACAAAGAACATCGTGAGGATGGCTGGTGAGCGGAATGGACAGTCGCCAAAGGCGTGGACGCAAGTGGCGGTAGCCGTCAAGAGAATGCAAAATGCGGGGGCAGGCAAGGCGAAGAACGATTGCGGCGGCGGCAAACGTTCAGAACGCTTCTGTGCAAAACGAGCCGCGACTGAGAGCGCACGCCAGGCCGTCGCGACAGGCAGAAGGAGGAGAAACATCATCACAAGAATGCAACCAAAGCCCACAAGCCCGTGCTCCGCCAACAGTTGAATATAATCGTTATGGACGTTAGCCGCGCCTACACCGCCCACGTAGCCGTGCTTGAGATCGTCCTCCGTCGCCTTCGTCACCTGTAGGTGCATAAAGCCCCAGCCACCACAACCAAAGATGGGATGTTCACGCCACAAATCCATCGCCTGTCGCGAAAGCGCATCATGCTTACCCGTCACACGATTCAAAACCTCTCCCGTATTGATGGTTGAAACTTCTTTCTGCAATTCCTTCGGCATAAAAATCGACGACAAAAGCGCGATCAAAATAAGAATAATCATACTGTACACACCCGCGCGTACGCGCGCCGCCTTCCGCATTCGCGCCAAAAACATAACCGCGGCATGAATGAAGAAGACAATTGCAAGCGTCGTCGTCAGCATAATTGCCGCGCGTGAAAGTGTACTCATTGCGCCAATGAACGTGATAACGATCGCAATCATCATATAGTGCTTGCGCCAGAAAAGTTGCCGCCCCAAAGACCGCCCTTCCTTCTGCAACTCCGCCTCCTCACGCGCAACATCCTCCACGCGCCAACGCCACATCGCGACCGCCAAGCCAAACATCGTCGTGAAATAATCGCCGCCCATATTCGGATAGCCAAACGTCGAGAAGAAATACGGCCCCGCCTTACCCCCTTCCAACGTCGTCCACAACGGCCCCGGCGCGCCCATCACCTGCTGCACAAAACCAAACACCGCCAGCGCCACACCATTCCACACAATCATCTCAAGAAACAACCGCTTCCCCTTCTTCGTCAACGCATGCCGCACCGCAATCATCGCCGAGAGCGCCGGCAAATACCAAAAGACAACACCCAAATGATGCAGCCGATTCACACAAAATGGCAAGAAACCAACAAGCGGCTCAGCCTTCGCACCGGCCGCAATCGCCGCCACGTCACAGTTCGGACACAAGCCCACATTCACAAACGGAATACACAAAAAAACCAAAAACGCGACGCTCACCCATGTCAGCGGATCGCCACGCATCTCCGCCCACACACGCTCGCGCGCCTCATAGAGCGACTCTCCCTTACGCCGCTGCGGGAAGAAAAGCATCGTTTCCACCAACACAAGCCAAATCCACGGCGTCACATGCAACATCACATCGCCGCACGTCCCGCCAAACACCCACGCAAATGCGCCCACAACCGCCGCGAAAATAATTGCCGCGCAATTCTCATAAACGAATAACATGCTTCAATACCTCCTTCACGGCCTCTCGCTCAGCCACCTTGCCCACGAGCTGCCCTTTTTCATAAATCAAAAACTCGCCCACGCCACCGCACAGCGCCACATCCGCACCGCGCGCCTCGCCCGGCCCATTCACCACACACCCCATCACCGCCACATGCGGAAACGCCCGCTCATCCCCCGCCGCTCGCCGCGCCTGATACAACTTCTCCAACTCCTCCTCAATTTCTGCCGCGACCCCAAACACATCCGCCCTCGTCCGCCCACACGTCGGACACGACGTAATCGCCGGCCCCGCCTCACGCATCCCAAGCGCCCTCAAAATCTCCATCCCAACCCGCACTTCCTTCTCCGGCTTGTCCGTCAACGACACACGTATCGTATCACCAATCCCCTCCTCCAGCAAAATCCCAAGCGCCACCGAACTCCTCACCGTCCCAGGCAAAAACGTCCCCGCCTCCGTCACGCCCAAATGCAGCGGACAATCCGTCTCTTCCGCCAGCCTCCGATACGCCGCCAGCGTCTCCCCCACATTCGACGCCTTCACCGAAATCACAATGTCGTAAAACTTCTCGTCCTCCAGCATCTTCACATGCCGCATCGCCGACTCCACAAGCGCCTCCGCCACCCCCAACTTTCCGCCGCGCACACGCTCATCCAAATCCTTCTCCAAACTGCCGCGATTCACCCCAATCCGAATCGGCACCCCCTTCTCCGCCGCGGCCCTCGCCACCGCACGCACCTTCTCCTGCCCACCAATATTCCCCGGATTCAACCTCAGCGCATCCGCCCCCGCCGCCAGCGCCGCCAGCGCACACGTGTAATCAAAATGAATATCCGCCACAAGCGGCATCGCCACCTGCTTCTTCACCTCTCCCAAAACCGCCGCGGCCTCCACATCCGGCACCGTCAAACGAAAAATGTCGCACCCCATCGCCTCGCACGCCTTCGCCTGCGCAATCAGCCCCACGGCGTCATGTGCCTCCACATTCGCCATCGTCTGCACACTCACCGGCGCACCGCCGCCAAGCGCAACCTTACCGACCTTGACCGCCCGCGTCTGCCCTCTCAACCACATTCGTCCCTGCCTCCGCTTTCTCAACCTGCGCCTCTTCCGGCTTCCACGTATGAATCCGCCAACTCCGCATCCCGTCCTTCACAACCAAAATCGCCATCAACCCCATCAGCAAATACATAAACACCATCGACAGCGCCCCCACAATCTTCTCCGGTACACGCCGCCGAAAAATAAGCGCAATCAGCGCAAACAAAATCGCACCACCATCCAACACCGGAATCGGCAACAAATTCAGCACCGCCAAATTCATATTCAAAAATCGCATGAACCCAAGCCCATCCCACGCATCACGCCGAATCGACCCATAAATCCCTTCCGCAATCATCACAGGCCCGCCCAAAGCCCCTGCCACCGCCTTCATCTCCTTCGGCGTCACAAGCCCCTTCAGCACACGAAAAATCGCGCCCGCATCCCACGCCATCTGCTTCAGCGGATTCCGGTCCGGCATCCACGCCACCGCCCCCGACTTGTTATCACGCCCCGCCAAAATAAAATACCCGCCCGTCACCTCGTCCTTCTTCGGCGTCACCAAAACCTTCAACTCCTCCTCACCGCGCGCAATCACAAACTCCGTCTCCTTCCCGCCCGTAATCTGCACCTCCGTCTGCATCTCCGTCCACGTCGTCACCGCGCGCCCCCCAACACTCACAACCCGATCCCCAGCCTGAATCCCAGCCTTCGCCGCCGGTCCATCCTCCATCACCGCGCCAATCACCGCCGTCACTTCCCCAAACTTCACACCCGGCACCACCGCCAGCAAAACCGCCAAAACCGCCGCGAGCACAATGTTCATCCCAGGCCCCGCAACCGACACCAATATCTCCTTCCACGCCGGAATCCGCGCCCGCGCGCTCGCCGCATCACCTTGCAACATCTTCGTCCCCTCAGGATCCACATCCGGAATCGACACATACCCGCCCAGCGGAATCGCGCTAATCCGATACTCAACGCCCTTGTACTTCCTCTTCCACAACACCGGACCAAACCCAAGCGAAAAAACTTCCACCTTCAACCCCAACTTCAACGCCACAATAAAATGCCCAAACTCATGTATCGCAATCGTAAACGAAAACAACAACACGCACGCCACAATATACAAAATAGTCACCAAAACATTTGTCATAATTTAATCCTTATTTGTCCCGCGTTTTGCCATGCCGCGCTCCGCCGCGGCATTACAAAGGGGGTTCGGGGCGCGAGCCCCGTTCTCACAAAAACTTTGCGTCCATTGGGTCGCTTCCCAAACCGCGTCCAAACTCTCGCACTCAATCCGCGGCGCTTTTTCCAACGCCCTCTCCACAACCGCGGCAATTTCCGTATACCCAATCTTCCCCGCCAAAAATGCCGCGACCGCCCACTCGTCCGCCGCCGCGAGTACAGCCGTCGCACATCCGCCCATCGCCATCGCCTCCTTCACCAATCGCAAGCACGGAAACCTCACCGCATCCGGCGCACGAAACGTCAAACGCCCCAACGCCGCCAAATCCAACTTCTCACGCGCCGCCTCCAACCGCCCCGGCCACGTCAACGCATACTGTATCGCCACCCGCATATCCGGCACCGACAACTGCGCCAACGTCGCACCATCTCGAAACGTCACAAGTGAATGCACAATCGACTCCGGATGCACCACAACCTCAATGTCCTCCACCGCCACATCAAACAGCCACCGCGCCTCCAAAATCTCAAATCCCTTGTTCATCATCGTCGCCGAATCAATCGTCACCTTCGGACCCATCTTCCACCGCGGATGATTCAGCGCCTCCTCAACCGTCACCGCCGTCAAATCTTCCGGACCATCCAAAAATGGCCCGCCCGACGCCGTCAAAATCAACTTCTCTACCTCGCCCCCACCTTGCAAACATTGGAAAATCGCCGAATGCTCACTATCCACCGGACGAAACCTAACGCCCCGCGCCGACGCCTCACGCGTCACAAATTCCCCCGCCATCACCATCACTTCCTTCGTCGCAAGCGCAATATCCATCCCCTTACGAATCGCCACCAAGGTCGGCTCAAGCCCACTCATCCCAACCGTCGCCACGAGACAAATATCCGCCTCATTCTCCTCAACCGCCCGCACCGCGGCATCTTCCCCACAATACGCCTTCGCTCCAAATTCTGCCGCGAGCGCCTCACACTTCTCTCGATTATGCAAGACCGCCAGCGCCACAACACAAAACGCCTCCGGATGCGACCGAATCACATCAAGGGCATTGAGCCCAATTGATCCCGTCGCACCAAGTACGATTACACGCTTTCGACTATCTCGCATACGTTTAGCCGCATATTATACCATATTTTAG
>CAVIVB010000102.1:0-6016 GCA_963645785.1 bacterium | reverse complement strand
TGGGCACTGGGGATTCGATTGACTTGACGAGTTTTGAGGCGGATACGGGCAAGAAAGTAATTCAGATGAGTGGTATTGCTTGGGGGGACACGAAATATATTAATTTGCGGACGTTCATTGCGCCGGATCTATTGAAGATTGGCAAAGAGGTGTTTAGTGGGTCGAAGGTGAGGACGGTGAGTTTCCCGAAGGTGGTGACGATGGAGTCCAAGGCATTTCAGACGTGCACGAATTTGGTAGGGGATTTGAGCTTTCCCGAATTGACGACGGCGGGGGATTATGCGTTCAAGGACAATCGGCTGATTACGGCATTTTCGGCGCCGAAGTTGAAGCAGGTGTCGCGTGAGATGTTTATGGGAGACTTGGAATTGACGACGGTTGAGGTGGGTGAGCTTTGCTGGTCAAACATTGTGAAGGGTGCGTATAGTGGGTGCCCGAAGCTGGAGAAGATTACGCCGGAGCCGCATATTACGTATTTCAATAATTCGAATTGGGAAGGGTGGATATTCAATGCGAACAACACGGCGTATTTCGCGAAGAATCCGTTGCGGATTACGGGGGATAAGATGACGTCGATTGTGTCGGGATTGTGCAATACGTATTCGTGTCTGAAGAAGGTTGTGATTACGTGTGATAAGATTGGTTCGATTGGTGCGAATGCGTTTAGTAGCATTGCGGATGGGGCGGAGATTATTTGGGATGGCAAGGCGCCGACGTCGATTGATTCGGCGGCGTTTGGCGGGAACAATGGGGCGAATAACATTCGCAAGAAGATTATTTTGAAGGATGGCAAGGGCGTTGACGATTGGAAGAAGCTTTCCAATTACAAGGCGTTGAGCGAGGCGGACATGGCGCGTGCGGATTATGCCACGGCGCGGAAGTCTGGGAAAGTTATTGGGGTCATCAATGGTACGACGTGGTTGATTGATGGGCGCGGCGGATTTTGCATTCGGATACAGTAAAGATGAAAAGTAAGTTTTTCGCGGCAGTTTTGCTGGCGGTGGTGTGTGGTGTGGCCGAGGCCAAGCCGTATGTATTTTCGCTTTCTTGTAAGGTGACTGGGCTTAATCGTGAATTGGGGACGGCGGAGGGTCGCGGGCGTTTGATGGATTGGGCGCGGGCGAATCATATTTCGAAGGTATGGTTGGAGAGTTTTCGTCATGGCGAGAAGGTGGAGACGGCGCGGTTGATTGAGGCGCGGGATGATTTTCGAGCGGCGGGATTTGAGGCGTGTGGGATGATTACGCCGACGCGATTGAATGAAGTGGAAGAGGGGCAAGATGCGGCGCGGATGGTGGTGTGTTGGAGTGATGAGAAGGCGGTTGGAAGGTTGCTGGAGGAAGTTCGGCGCGCGGCAAAAATTTTTGATGTGGTGATTATAGATGACTTTTTATTTTCGGAATGCTGGGAAAAATGTGCGGCGTGTGAAAAGGAAAGGAAAGAGCAGGGGATTGCGGATATTGCGATGTTTCATCGTGAGCAGATGTATGCGATTTCGAAGAGGATTATTGCCGCGGCGAAGGAAGCTAATGAGAAGGCGCAATTCATCATTAAGTATCCGTGTTGGGCGGCGGCGTATGCGGAGAATGGGTATCAGCCGCTTGCACAGGCGAGGTTGTTTGGTGCGTGTTGGGTTGGGACGGAGGCGCGCGAGGGGCAGGCGGATGCGATGGCGGGGTGTCGATTGATGGATGCGATGGATTATTTGACAGGGGGGCGTTGTTTGGGCGGTTGGTTTGATGCGCTGGATACGTCGAGTGAGAAATTTATTGAGCAGGCGCGGTATACGATATTGGGTGGTGCGAAGGAGATGTTGATTCATTGTTATGACTATTTGCTGGGGGAGGAGCCTGGGGCGACGCCGTTTGGAGAGAAGGCGGATCGGGCGGCGACATGTGCGGCGGCGTTTGAGAAGGAAAGCGCGGCACTTTTTTGTTTGGCGACGCTTTTGCAGGGGGCAGAGCGGCTGGGGTGCGAATGGATGTATGATGCGGATGGGAAGTTTTTGAATGTGTCGCGGCATCGGTTTCGGAAGGATGGGGAGGAATTTTGTGTGTATCAAAATAATAGCGAGAAGGAATTTGTGCGTGGTGCGGTGCGTGTGGCGGCGCATGGTGTGAGCGGGCTTATTAAGGAAGAAGTGCCGCGGTGCATATCGGGGGTGTATCCTGATTTGGCGATGCGGAATGCGGAAGGGGAATGTGGGACGGGTGCGGTGGTGCCGTGGGCGGGGTCGCTTTGGGCGGTGACGTATGGTCCGCATTGTCCGGTGGGGTCGAGTGATAAATTGTATCAGATTACGAGCAATTTGCAACAGATTGTGCGGTTAGAATCGGTGGGCGGGACGCCGGCGGACCGGCTCATGCATCGGGAAAGTGGGAAGTTGTTGATTGGGCCGTATTTGATTTCGGGGGAGGGAGAAGTTGAGACGATCCCGATTGTGAAGATGCCGGGGCGTTTGACGGGCGCGGCGCGACATTTGACGGATACGAATAAGATTTATGTGACGACGATGGAGGAGGCGTTGTATGAGGTGGATGTGAGCGGGAAAAGTGCCGCGGTGAAGACGCTCGTGCGCGATGACCACAATAAGGAGACGTACGATTGGTTTTATGAGGAGGCGCGTGTGGCGTATCCGGAGGGTTGGAATGAGGCGGAGGGGTCGCAGCTGTTTGGGTATCATGGTAAGGGGACGTGTAGTGGGTTTGGGAAGGTTTTTTATGCAAATAATGGGGAAGATTCGGAGGCGGCGCGGGAAGATGCGCGGACGGCGTCTGGGGCGCTTGCGTGGTGGGCGCCGGGCGTCAAGGATTGGCAACTTATTCGCACCAATCAATTTACGGAAGTGACGACGCGCGATGGGATTTATGGGAATGAACATCCGCAAAAGAATCCAATTTGGGCGCTTGGTTGGGACCATCGGAGTGTGATTTTGACGATGACGGCGGATGGCGAAACGTGGCAGGATTACAGGTTGCCGAAGGCGTCGCATAGTTATGATGGGGCGCATGGGTGGAACACGGAATGGCCGCGGATTCGTGAGATTGGGGAAGGCGAGGAGTTGTTGGCGACGATGCATGGGACATTTTGGCGCTTTCCGGCGACATTTGCGCCTGGAAGTGCCGCGGGGATACGTCCGCGTTCGACGTATTTGAAGGTGATCGGTGATTTTTGCCGGTGGGGCGAGCGTGTGGTATTTGGGTGTGATGACCATGCGCGGAGCGAGTTTTTGAATGTGCGGGATTTGAAAGGAAAGCGGGCGAAAGCGCGTGCGAGCGAGAGTAATTTGTGGTTTGTGGAGCCGGGGAAGTTGGATGAGCTGGGGCCGCGGGAGGGGAAGGGCGCGGTGTGGTCCGGGGATACGGTGCGAAAAGGGGAGGCGAGTGCGCCGTTTTTGTTTGCTGGGTATGAGCAGAAGTGGGTGTGGTTGACGCTTGCGGCGGAGGTGCAGGTGGATGTGAAGGGCGATGGGAAGTGGCAGGCGGTGGGGACGTTGCCGCGGGGTGGTCACGATTTGGGAAAAGTGCCGCGGGGCGAGTGGGTGCGGCTTGTGGCAAAGGAAGCGTCGACGAATGCGTTTGCTGTTTTCCATTATACGAGCCGTGGGCGCGGGGAAAGTGCCGCGGTGTTTGAGGAGGTGGCGCCGAAGGAGAGCGCGGCAATTTTTGAGGATGATGCGGCTGTGCCGGAGGGGTTGATTGGGGCGGATGAGGCGTCGCTTATTTATGTGGATAAGGGGGTGCGGAGGAGGTTGCCGCGGCGGACGGTGGGGAGCGCGGCGACGTGTGGGCGGTTGTGTCGGGAAGTTTCGACAGAGCGCGATTTATTGCATGTTGGGGAGATTTTTTATGAATTACCGGCGGAGAATACGGGCGGATTTCGGTATGTGCACCCAGTGGCGGCGACGGCGCGGCAGATTTGCGATTATGATACGTGGAAGGGGTGCCTCGTTTTGAAGGAGGCGGATGGGGTGATGCGGATTGGTGTGGCGGATGATTTGTGGGGGCTTGGGCGGCCTGTGGGCGTGGGCGGGCCGTGGAAGGGGACGGCGGTGAAGGCGGGCGAGGCGAGCGATGCGTATTTGATGAATGGATTTGGGCGCAAGACGTTGGAAGTCGCGGCGGATCGGGATGTGACGATGGTGCTGGAGGCGGATATTGACGGGAATGGGACGTGGGTCAAGGCGGGGGAATATGCGGCGGGAAAAGTGCCGCGGAAAGTTGCGTTGCCGGATGGTTTTTCTGCATATTGGGTGAGGATGCGAGCGGATTGTGATTGCACGGCGACGGCGTGGTTTGTGTACGAATAGGCCGCGCGGCAGATTTTTCCGCGAAACTTGGCAAGAGTTTGCGCGAAACTTTGCAAAATTTGGGGCAAATTGAGGGGCAATTATGGGGAGATTTTTTGCGGAAGGGTGTTGAAATCTGCCGCGGGATATGGTATAATATGGGGCATGAACGATCAGAAGACGACAAATGGAATGAGTCGCCGGGGGTTCCTGGTGGGAACGGCGGCGGGTGCGGCGGTGGCTGTTGCTGTGCTGGAAGCGAGTCGGTCGGCGCCTAAGGCGCAGGATCCGTTTCTTGGCACGCAGGGCGTTCCGCTGAAGATTGGCTTTCCCAATTTGCAGGCGCCGGGCGAGACGACGATGGGCGTGTCGTGGAAGGTTTCGGGCCTTGCCAAGGGCGTTGTTGAGTATGCGGACAACCCTGCGTTTGAGAATTCGTCCTTTGCGCGGGCGGGTGGCTATGGGCTTGTGCCGATTGACGTTTCCGCGCTGCAGGTGCGGCTTGAAGGGTTGAAGCCAGCGACGCGCTATTGGTATCGCACGATTACGACGCCATTTGTCGACTATAAGAACATTTATGACGCGAAGTTGGGCGAGATGGTCGTTTCGAAGGCGTATTCGTTCACGACGCTTGGCACCGGGGCGCGGGCGCACTTTTGCGTGATGAATGACACGCATGCGCAGTGGAAGTCCTTTCAGATGGTTGTGAAGAAGCTGAAGGAACTTGCGCCGACGGCCGTCATTTGGAATGGAGACGCGACCAACACGACGCAAAAGAAGGAGACCGCGGCAGAAATCTTTCTCGATCCGCAGGTTGAGGACCGCGATTATGCGACGTCGATTCCCGTTTTCTTTGAGTCTGGCAACCACGATTTCCGCGGCAGTTGGATTTCAAAGAAGGAGGAGGTTATGTTGCCGCGTCATCCGGGCGAGCGCCGCGGCGACCAGTGGGACCTCAAGTGGAATTTTGCTGTGCGGCTTGGCGATATGGCGCTTATCGGCATGGACACGGGCGAGGACAAGCCGGACGCCCATCCGAATTGGTTTGGCCTTGCGAACTTTGAGCCCTACCGCCGGGCGCAGGCGGACTGGCTTCGGGAGCAACTTGCGCGGCCTGAGATTGCGTCCGCGAAATTCAAGATTCTTTTCTGCCACATTCCGCTTTTTGCGGCGGAGGATCATCCCGACTATCCGCATGACGGCGCGAAGGTCGACCCGCAGGACTATGCCTACTGGTCGCGCGAATGCCACGACCTTTGGGCGCCAATTCTTGAAAAAGGCGGCGTGAAGCTTGTCGTTTGTGGACATACGCACCAGTTCCGCTTTGATGCGCCGACGGCGACGCGTCCATGGGCGCAGGTTGTGGGTGGCGGCCCGGAGTTGGGTGTTTCGGACGGGCAGACAGACGAGAGCCTCTTCCCGACGGTCATCGAGGGCAAGGTTGAGAGCGGGCGTTTGCGCCTTCTTGTGCATGATGTTTTGCACGGCCGCGTTGTTCTTGACCACGTTCTTGCGTAAAAGTGCCGCGCCTGGCAAAGAGCTTCGGCTAACGCCTCCGCTTGCTTCGCGGGTGGAAGGCACGAATCGGGTGGGCGTGGTGGCTGAAGGAATAAACCAAAAGCTTGCGCTTTTGGCACAGATATTCTATGGTATGGATGGGAATGATCATTTCTGCCGCGGAAGATTAAAAAAGGGGGTTTTTGGGGGTATGAAAACCCCCTTTTGGGG
>CAVIVB010000101.1:0-6055 GCA_963645785.1 bacterium | reverse complement strand
GGCCAATGACGGCCGTAATTTTATTCGCTTCGATGGCAAGATCGTTATCAAAAAGTGCTTGATGATCGCCATAGAAAAAGTTCAAGTGGCGCGCGACGATTTTGTAATTCTTGGTCGCGCCGCGTGTTTCATAAATAGGTGTATCTTTCGTATCCATAAAATGTATCTTTACCTTTGTTTACTGGGCTTGCGCAAGGCGATGGCGCGCACGGTGATGTTGAGTGCGAGGATGGCGAAAGCGACAATAAGTGCCGCGCTCCAACCAATGCGATGCATCTCATCGAAGGGCGAATCCATCGTGTAATTCGTAATCAAGACGGGCGCACTCGCGGTCGGTCCCGTGAAATAATCGGTTGGCCACGCATCTGCAAAGAGAGCCGTAAAAAGAAGGGGAGCCGTCTCGCCGCTCACACGTGCAATCGCAAGAAGGATGCCCGTGAGCATACCACTTTTCGCGGCGCGGCAAATAATGCCGAGCGTGACCCGTGCGCGTGTCGCACCCAGCGCAAGGCCCGATTCACGCAATGTATCTGCGACAGTTGCAAGTTGGTCTTCCGTCGTTCGAACAACAACAGGAAACATCAAAATTGCAAGCGCGACCGAACCAGCAAAGCCCGAAAAATGGCCTGTCGTCGCAACAAGAATACCATACACAAACAAGCCGACGATGACGCTTGGGACGCCCATCATCACATTGATGGTGAAGCGCGCGGCCGATGCAATGCGCCCATCGCGACCAAATTCAGCGAGCCATATGCCCGCGGCAATCGCAGGCGGTATAGCCAAAACTGCCGCGCCAAGTGTAATGACGAATGTGCCCACCAAGGCGTTGGCAATGCCGCCACCCACTTCGCCATATGGTTTCGACGCATTCGTCAAAAGCTCGAACGAAATCGCGCTCGCACCTTCTTTTACAATGGTCCAAAGAATCCACGCCATCAAGGCGAGCGCGAGGAATGTGGCAAACGCGCTAAAGCCGCGCATCGCAACGTCCTTCGCTTTTCGAAATGTAGCTGGTCGAGTTGGCATACTCGTTTATTTCCTTTCACGAATCAAGAATTGCGTGATAACTTGAATGCCAAATTCAAGTGCAAGAAGAACCGCGCCCAAACCAAAGAGCGCACTCTTATGAAGTCCATCTGCTTCAGCAAAATCATTCGCTAATGTCGCGGCAATTGTTGTGCACCCATCAAGAAGCCCCGTCGGAAGCGCATTCACGCCACCGCATACAAAGAGGACCGCCATCGTCTCACCCAGCGCACGCCCAAGCCCAATCAAAATGCCGCCCACAATCCCGCGCCGTTGCGATTTCACAAGAACATCCCATACCGCTTCCCAACGAGTGCACCCAACGCCCATCGCCGACTCCTCAAGCGCAACGGGCGCCTGTGCCAACACATCGCGCATCACGGCCGATACATACGGCAAGACCATCAACGCCAACACGAGCGACGCCGCGAGCAATCCAAACCCTGTCGTCTCAATCCCGACCGCGGCAAATCCTTCTTGCAACAAGGGGCACAGCACAAACAATCCCCACATGCCATAAATCACGCTCGGAATCGCCGCGAGCAAATCAAGCGCATGCGCGAGCGGCTTTGAAATCGAAGGCGGCGCGGCATTCACAAAAAGTGCCGCGGCAAATGCAAGTGGCACCGCAATCACGAGTGCCACAATCGTCGTCGCAAGCGTCCCCACAATCGCGCCGCCCGCGCCAAACACCCCCGTGCCCGGATCCCACTCGCTCGAAAAAATGAACTTGAGCCCGCTCTCTTTCCACACTGGCGCCGACGCAAATCCAAGCTCGAGTATGAGGGCAACCGCGAGAACAAGTCCCGCGGCCACCCCGGCAAAGCAGATGGATTTGAATAAACGATCAACTGAAATCTTCACGGCTTTGCCACCTCACATTTTATTTGCTCACCGGGATGTAGAAGAGCTTCTTTGCCATCTCGCCACCATCCTTGAAGCACCAATCGAAGTACGCCTGCATCGCGGCTTTCTTTACCGCGCTCGCATCCTTACGCGTCAAAATGTAGGTCTTGCCAAGAATTGGCCATCTCGCGCTCGTCGGCTCCTCAACCTTCCCGTTGACGGAAATTTTCGCGATGTTCAACTTCGATTCCAACGCAAACGTGTATTCCGTATACCCAATCGCGCCCTTGATGCGGCGCACATTATTGCACACGCCCGGGTTCTTCTGACCCGCAATTCCGCACGGCCACTTGAGCTGCGTCGCCGCGCCATAGCTCTTCTTCCACTCTTCCGAAACCGCCGTCAAATACGACGTGAAGATGTGGGTCGTGCCCGAACCATCACCACGATGCACAACCGTGATTTTGAGCTCCGGGAGCTTGAGCCCTGGATTGAGCGCGGCAATTTTTGTATCGTTCCAACGCGTAATCTTGCCCAGGAAAATCTCGCTCAACGTCGCGCCATCCAAAACAAGCGCGCCGCTCGCAACGCCGGGCACATTCACAGCCGGCACAACCGCGCCCGACACCATGTGGAACTGCTCAAGCCCCGCCTTTTCACAATCTGCCGCGCTGAGCGGCGCATCCGTCCCGGCGAAGTCAATCGTGCCCGCCTTGATTTGGCTGATGCCCGCGCTCGAGCCAACCGACTGATAATTCACCTTGGCGCCTTTGCCTTCTTGCGTGTAGCTATAGCACCACTTCTGGTAGAGCGGCGCTGGAAAACTCCCGCCCGCACCGTTCAACTCCACGCGCTCGCCCGCAACTGCCGCGGCCGCCGCGCCCACCATCATCGCCGCCATCGCGGCACTTTTCATAACTATCTTGTTCATTCTTTTTACCTGTTTTCTGTTGTCTTAATCTTTTATCTCTTTTGTTCGCCGCATATTATAGACTTTTTTTGTTAGGCGAATATGTTCTCTCTGTTAGATTCTCGTTAGAAATTCCACGCCAGTTCCACACGCCCAAACACAGCATCGTGCTGCTGATTCTCCTTGAAGTAATCACCCTTCGAGAAGTATTCGCCCGTGAGCGCAATCTTTCCGCCATTCAACAAATCCACGCCGAACAATTTCCCCGGCTTGATCTCGTACTTCACCTGTGCAAAAGTGCCGCGGTATGAACCTGCTTCCTCTTCCTTCACCGCCGTATACATCGGGCCAACCTGCGCCTTCACCGACGAGGAATCCCCCACATTGCACTTGAACGCCACGTGCGGATAAACGAGGTTTGTGTAGTTGTACTTCGTGTACATCGGCGCAATCGATTCGCCCAATCCCGTCTCACGATTGAAGACACTGTGCCATGCGTTATGCCCGCGCTCGCCTTCCGAGTCACCCGACAGCGCCCACACCGCACCCGTAATCTGCGGCTTCCAGCTCGCCTTCGGCGCATACGTCAAGCCGCCATACGCCTGGCCCGCAAACAAATCATGCGACCCAACCTGCCCTGCAAGTTCAAACTCACCACTCAACGTTTCCGTAAAGCGCGGCAACAACCGAACGCCCACTGTGTGCGTCTCAGCCGTCTTGCCTTCCTTGCGATACTTCGAATCATCATTCCGCCGCTCGCCCTTGAACACATAGTAGACATCATACCCAAAATCCTTATTCGCGCGATCTTGCCAATACAGCCCCGCGCCCATTTCATCTTGCGCATAACCCGTCGTATCATACGCGTGTGGATCCTTGCCTTCCTCATGTTCCTTACCCAAGGTCGGCATCCAATCCTTCTTCGCCTGATAAAACGCAAACGCATCCAACGTCCGCTTCTCATCCGCGTGCCACGTCAAACGAATCCCATCAAAGTACGCCGACCGCGAACCATCGCCGCCCGTACCATCCGAAATAATCCGCTTCGAACCAAACGCCATATCCTGGCGCCCAACCTTCACGTCCAACATATCCCACAAATTGTTCGCCGTGAAATACAAGTTGTCAATGAAGAGCACATCCGGCCAACGCTGCTTCGATTTGTTCGACTCCGGGCAATGATAATAGCGGAACTCATCCGCCACACGCGCAAAAATCCCAAAGTCGCCATAATTCATTTCCATCCACGGGCGAATACGAACACGCGCATAATCGCTGTCCGTCGATTCTCCACGCGACGACGTCGGCAAATTATCCGTGCCGTCATACCGCAGCCGAACATCCACGCCCGCCTTCACCGAGAACTCACCATTCGTCACAATGGTTGTTCCACCGTACCCACCCGCAAACGCGGAAGAATTCGCCGCGACCGCGGCACCCATCAGCATCGCCGCGCTCATGCGCTTCAACGCCTTTGACCAGTCCTCGTGGGACTTCGTATCACTACTCTTTGTCGTATTCATAATGTTTAGACTTTTGGTGTTTTGACCTATCTTGTCGTTACGCCGCATATTATGGACTTTTTTTGTTAGACCTGAATGAGCCGATTGTTAGGATTCTGTTTTTTGTGTTAGGAATCGGTGAAATCGTCTCTCCGCGGCACTTTTCCTCTCCGAAAATGGTCGTCTTCCAGCCTTTCTTTGGGTCGCTTCCGGGGCTTTTATGGTCACGTTCAGGTTCATCTTAGGGAAAACCACATGTGACTTTTTAAAAAACCACATGTGGTTTTTCTTAAAACCACGTGTGACTTTTCTTAAAACCACATGTGGTTTTTCCTAAGACACCCCTGGATCGTACCAAAGAAAGGCTGGGATCAAACCTTCTTCCTTGTAGGATGCGACCATTTTCTTCCCATCCCGCCATTCCAACTCCGCCGGTCACTTCTTCAATTGCTCATGCCGAACAGGTGGTTCGTGGCGAATAATCTCCGCAGTTTCCAAATAAATCACGTCTTCAGCGATGTTCGTTGCAAGATCCCCCAAGCGTTCTAAGCAACGTGAGACGGTGAGCGCGTCCAAGTAAAAGCCTGCGGCATCGGGTTTCGCGAGGATTCCCTTTGTGGCGCGAGCATAACTTTGACGGTGGAGTTCATCAAGTTCATCGTCCGAATCAATAACTTCACGAGCGAGCGTGGCATTTCCTTGTGCGAGCGATTCAAGGGATTTTGCGAACATGGAAGATGCCAGCTTGCCCATTTGCGCGAAGTTGTTTTTCTCGTCTACTTTATAACGTAAGGAATCGCTGACGCGGTCGGCGATATTGACGGCGAGGTCGGCCGCGCGTTCGATTTCGCCATTCGCTTTGAGGATGGTGATGACGCGGCGAAGATCGGTCGCGACGGGTTGATAAAGGGCGAGAATGTTGAGGCACTTTTCCTCAATGAGATTCTCGGCGAGGTCAATCGCGGTGTCGCCTTGGATAACGGTTTCGGCCAAATTGGCGTCTCCTTGTTCCATCGCATGAACAGCGGAATTGACGGCGGTTTGTGTGCGCTCGACGTTTTCTGCGAGCAATTGTTCAAGATTGGCGAGGGCCTTCTCGTAGTGAACTTTCATTGTCATAATTAACCGAACCTCCCGGAGACATAGTCTTCCGTTTGTTTGTTTCGAGGATTAGTGAAGATTTCTTTTGTAGGGCCGACTTCGACGATTTTGCCCTTGTAGAAAAAGGCAGTGACGTCGGAGATACGCGAAGCCTGTTGCATGTTGTGCGTGACGATGACGATGGTGAAGCGCTTGCGGAGGTGATCCATCAGCTCTTCAATCTTGAGTGTGCCGACGGGGTCTATTGCGCTTGTGGGTTCGTCCATAAGAAGGATTTCGGGTTCGGCAGCGATGGCGCGTGCGATGCAAAGGCGTTGCTGTTGGCCGCCCGAAAGTGCCGTGCCAGGTGCGTTAAGTTTGTCTTTGACTTCGTCCCAAAGTGCCGCGCCGCGCAAGGCATTTTCAACGCGCTCGCGAATTTCGCTGCGGGCCATTTTGAAGTGGAGGCGCAACGGGTAGGCAACGTTATCGAAGACGGACATTGGGAATGGCGTCGGCTTTTGGAAGATCATGCCGACGCGGCGGCGAAGCTCAAGGAGGTCCACATCAGGGGCGAGAATATCCTTACCGTCGAGGAGGACTTCGCCTTCTGCACGTTGGCCGCGATGGAGTTCGTAGATGCGGTTGTAAATCCGAAGATGCGTTGATTTTCCGCAGCCGGAAGGAC
>CAVIVB010000100.1:2452-6057 GCA_963645785.1 bacterium | reverse complement strand
GGAGCAAGTCGTGGGGATTGCTCAAGCGGTGAAGGCGGCGGGGGCGACGATGCTGCGCGGGGGTGCGTTCAAGCCGCGTACATCGCCGTATGCGTTCCAAGGGCTCGGCGCGGAGGGTTTGCGCATGCTCCAGGTCGCCAAACGCGAGACGTCTCTTCCCATTGTGACGGAGCTCATGGATTTTGCCGACATTGAGCTTTTCAACGATGTGGACGTCATTCAAATTGGCGCGCGCAACATGCAGAATTTCAACCTTTTGAAGGAAGTGGGCTCGTACACGAAGAAGCCGATCTTGCTCAAGCGTGGGATGAGTGCGACGTTGCAAGAGCTCTTGATGAGCGCGGAGTATGTGATGGCATCGGGCAATCCGAATGTGATGCTTTGTGAGCGCGGCATTCGTACATTTGAAACAATGCTTCGTAATACGCTTGATTTGGGCGTCGTCACGATGCTCAAGCGCCTGTCGCACTTGCCGGTTGTGGTAGATCCCTCACACGCAACAGGGCACGCCTACATGGTGGATTCGGTCGCCGTTGCGGCCACCGCAATTGGCGCGGATGGGCTCATCATTGAAGTCCACAATGATCCGCCGCATGCCAAGTGTGATGGTGCGCAATCGCAAACGCCGGAGATGTTTGCTTCAACGATGAAGAAAATTCGCCAAGTGCGCGAACTCGTCTCCAAATGGCAAGATCAAGAGGTCAAGTAAAAGGCAAAACCTAAACAAAACTAAGGCAAGAATTGTTATGAAAGATATTCAAGATATTCGGCAAAAAATTGATTCCATCGATGATGAGCTCGCGGCACTTTTCAAAAAGCGCATGGCCATCGCGAATGAAGTGGCCGCATCAAAGCGTGAGCGCGGCGTTGGAGTATCAGATCCGGCGCGTGAAAGAGCTATTTTGTCGCGCGTGACAGAGGGCGCGGATGTGAATGATGAAGGTGCTCTGCGGCTTTTGTTCACGACGTTGTTTGGGATTTCCAAGGCGCGGCAGCGTGCCCTCCTCAATGGGGAAGCGCCACTTGTTCAGGCGATTAGAGACGCGGCAGCTATGGGCGCGGCGTTTCCCACGCGCGCCGTCGTCGCGTGTCCAGGGACGGAAGGCTCCTATGCGCAACAAGCCGTCTCGCACCTCTTCGCACTCCCGACCATCCTCTACTTCAATGGTTTCGAAAAGATCTTTGAGGCGGTTGAAAAAGGCCTCTGCCCATATGGAATTTTGCCGATTGAAAATTCTGCCGCGGGCTCGGTCGCGTCCGTTTATGACTTGATGGTGTCGCATCGCTTCCATATTGTGCGGGCGTTGCGTTTGAAGGTGGACCATGTGTTGCTCGCGCCACGGGGCGTGAAGCTTGGGGATATTCGCGAAGTAACAAGCCATGCGCATGCACTCACGCAATGTCGCGAATTCTTGAAAGCGCATCCAGAGTGGCACGCGACGGCAGCCTCCAACACGGCAGCCGCGGCGAAAGCCCTCGCTTCTTCCGACCGTAAAGACCTCGCCGTCATCGCCTCGCGTGCCTGCGCCGAATTGTATGGCCTCGACGTCATCGCAGAATCAATTGCGGATGCCGCCTTCAATTATACGCGCTTCATCTGCATCTCGAAGAATTTGGAAGTCTATCCCGATGCGAATAAATTCAGCATCATGCTGTCGTTGCCGCATCGCCCAGGCGCACTGAACGAGATTATTTCCAAATTTGCCGCGATCGATGTGAACTGGACCAAGCTCGAATCGCGTCCCATTCCAGGTATGGATTTCGAATTCCGCTTCACATTCGAATTCGAAGCGACTCCCAAAAATGCCGCGGTCATGGGGCTTCTGGCGGAGCTTTCAAACGATCCAGGAATTGAACACTTCACATTCCTTGGAGCTTACGCGGAAAACTAAGCTCGATTGTGTAAAATCTTTTCTTTGTGCGCGAGGAGGGCGATCTTATTCTTGAGCCCACCGCCGCTTCACGAAACATCGACAACTCCTTCTCCTTCGTGCCGCGGCGGATTTTCCGCGCCATTCGCAATTAGTCTGTGACGATTTTTTGACCAAGGGCGAAGGCGTCTTGCATAAACTTGGTTGTCTTCACTGCACCTTGTTCATAGACATCGGGTGCAAGGACAGTGCCTGCAATGCGCGCGCCATCGAAGCAATCCATATAGCCTTGAATCGCGGCGAGGACATTGTCGAACGGATAGTTCTCGCCCATCGTTGCGACGACATAATACGGCTTACCCTTCGGTTCGGGCCAAAATTGAACGGAGCGATCTAGCACCGCTTTCAACTGTGCGGCAATGGTGAAATAATAGACAGGCGTTCCAAAGACGACGGCGTCCGCGTCACAAATCGCGCGGCAGATTTCATTTGCATCATCTTGTTGCACGCACTGATGCGTCTTTTGACAAGCGTAGCAGCCCATGCAAAAGCCAATTTTCTTGCCGAGAAGACGCACGAGTTGGGCCTCGCCACCCGCCGCTTCCACGCCCCTCGCGACCTCTTCGCAGAGCGCATGCGAATTTGAATTCGGCCTGAACGACGACGAAATAATCAAGACTTTCTTTTTGGCATTCATTTGTTTCTCCTTACTGAAAGAATCCTTTTCTCGTGCGCGAGAAGCGCCATTTTATTGGGGAGGCCGCCATGATAGCCCACGAGCGCGCCGCCTGCACCCACCACGCGATGACATGGAATCAAAATGCACAATGGATTCCACCCAACGGCCCCGCCCACCGCCTGCGCCGACATCTTCTCCACGCCACGCGCCGCGGCAATTCTCTTCCCAATCTCGCCATACGTCCGCGTTTCACCAAATGGAATTTTGAGCATCTCATGAATGACGGCTTGACGAAAGGGCGTAAGATTTTCTATTTTGTAGCGCGGCAGATTTTCCGCGGTCGCCCATCCCGCAAAATAGGCATCCAGCCACGATACAGTTTCACGAAAGATTGGCCGCATTTCCACATGTTCGGCGGCAACGGAATGAACTTCAAACGCAATGCCAGTTAGCACATCATCCTCACAGGAAAGGAGCAAATCGTCCATTCCATCTGGTGTGTGATAGTGCCATGTGTAAGAAGTGTGCAACCTTGTCATTCCTTTGTTGCCGCGGCATAATCCTCATCCGTCACAGGTTCGAGCCATGTATTCTTATTCGTCTCAGGATGGCATTCAATCGACAAATGTGCAAACCACGTCTTCGGTCCCGCGCCATGCCAATGCTCCACATTCGGCGGAATCTCCACAACTTTCCCTGGCAACAACTTCTTCGCCTTTTCGCCGCGTGCTTGATACCAACCTTCACCACCCACGCAGACGAGAATTTGTCCGCCCGTATGCGCATGCCAATTGTTCCGACACCCCGGCTCAAACGTCACATTATGAATCGGCACGCCTGTCATCTTCTCATTCTTGCTCAACGCCGCCAGCCAACACCGCCCGCTAAAATACTGCTGATACCGCACATTCGGCGCGCCCGCAGGAAACGCGCTCACCTCATCCTCCGTCGTCGCCACCTTCAAAATCGCCGCGATCTCTTCCTCGCTCACACCATTGTGCTTCGCAATTCCAATGTGCGCTTCCAGCTGCGGCTTCACGTTGCCAAGTGCCGCG
>CAVIVB010000100.1:0-2442 GCA_963645785.1 bacterium | reverse complement strand
CGCCACCGTCGCCATCTCACGCACCTTCCACTCCAACGCATCCCGACCAAAAATGTCGCCAAACAAATGCGCCTTCAAATAATCATCTATCGCTGGACACCAATCAAAAAACGCGCCGCCCACTTCGCGCCCGCACAATTTCGTCTGATTCACCTTTCCTCGCGCGAGCGACTCCCCATCCGGCCGCGACGGATTATACCCATCCGCGCCTTTATCCTTTTCTGGTGCCACACGTTGCAAAACGCCAAGCGCATTCAACGCCCGCGGGAAACCACAATACGCATAAAGCTGTGAGGCGACTTCCTTCAGTTCGCGCGTTGTCCAACCTTCGCCATACGCCCGCGCATACGCCATCTCAAGCGCCCCCAAATTGCCGCGCGCCGCACATGAGGCGACATCACACAACGCCGCCTCTTTTTCCGTCAATGCCATCAGAGTTCCTCCTGCTAAAATAATTCCTGTTAGTAATAACTTTTTCATAATGCACAAATGTCTTCCACAATTTGCGGCGCCGTCAAACGATTGGCCGCAAGAATTTCATCGTAGCCATAGCGGTCGGCAAACTTCTTTTCGCCGCCACGCACCATCACGCGCACATTCGGCGTCATCGCAAAATGCCGCGCCACCTTCTCGCCAAACCCGCCATCCACAACGCCATCCTCTAGCGTCACAAAAAGCGAATGATCCTTTTGCAATGCCGCCAATGTTTCCACATCAAGCGCCGAAGCACACCGCGGATTGACAAGCGTCGCCGCAATCCCCTTCTCCGTAAGCCCCGCCACAACCTCCGCACCAAGCTTGTAGAAACTTCCCAACCCCACGACCGCGACAGAACTGCCGCGCTTCGTCACATTCCATTTCACGACGCCCGAATAGTCTGCCAAAACTTCAACGTCATTTTCTTTCACGCCATTTTCTGGTTGACGAATCGCAACGGGATGCTCCTTGTGGTCAATCGACCAATCCAGCATCGCAAAATACTCCTTCTCACTCGTTGGACACAAATAAACCAAATTCGGAATGTTCGACAAAAGCGGAATATCAAACCACCCCAAATGCGTTACATCATTGAGCCCAAGAAGCGTCCCCGTCGTCACCAAAATTGTCGCGGGCGAATCGTTGATGCACAAATCCTGACTCAGCTGATCATACGTGCGTTGCAGGAAAGTAGAAACAACCGCATAGACAGGTTTTGCACCGCCTTTTGCAATCGCACTCGCAAACGCTACGGCGTGCTCCTCGCAAATCCCCACGTCCACAAATTGTTTGCCCGCCTTCTCACGCTTGACACGATCAAACCCAATCATTCCTGGCACTGCGGCATTGATGACGACAAGAAGAGGATCCGCCGCCATCTTCGCAAGCAAGTGGTCCGCAAGGCGACTTCCAATCCATCCATCCGCGCTCGGCGGCGTCAAGGGCGCGCCCGTCACCGCATCATACGGCGCCGCGCCCCAATGCCACGCTTCCTTATCTTTGACGGCGGGCGCCCAACCATGCCCCTTCTCCGTGTTGAGATGCACAACGACAGGCCGCGGCGAATCTTTCACGCGCCGCAACGCCGCTTCCACCGCCGCCTCATTATTCCCCTCCGCCACATACACATAATCAAATCCAAGCGCCTTGAAATAATTGCATTCGCTCTTCCCATTCGTCGCGCGCAATGCCGCAAGGGACTTATAAAATCCACCATGCACTTCGGCAATAGACATCTGATTATCATTGAAAAGGACTATCAAATTCGTCCCTTGTTCCGCGGCATTATTTAGTCCTTCAAACGCCTCTCCGCCCGAAAGTGAACCATCGCCAATCACCGCAATCACGTTGTACTTTTCGCCGCGCAAATCCCGCGCCTTGGCAAGCCCCGTCGCCAGCGACACACTCGTTGCCGTATGCCCCACCACAAAATGATCATGCACCGATTCACTCGGCTCCGAATACCCCGACACCTCATCGTAATGCGCCGCGTCCACATACGCCCTCATCCGCCCCGTCAACATCTTGTGTGGATACGACTGATGCGAAACATCAAACACAATCTTATCTTCTGGCGAATTGAAGACCCGATGCAACGCGACTGTCGCCTCAATAAACCCAAGGTTCGGGCCTACATGCCCCGTGTGCTTCGCCGCTCGCACAATGAGCGCCTCACGCATCGCCGCACACAAATCATTCACCCTCTCTACAGGCACCGCCTTCACATCGGCAGGCCCCTTAATCGTCATCAAATCAAACATTTTCTTTTACCTTCAAATCTCAACGCGCTCCGAAAGGAAATCCTTGAATCCTTTCCCAACCTTAATCGTCGCACCCAAGAACGCCTTCGCCGCGAACACATTCCCACCTTCCACAAGCGCACCAAAATCACGTCCACAATTCTGCAACCCACCACCACCATGCGTCTGGAAAAGCCCCACGCCCTTCACCTTCTTCAAGGCCGCG
>CAVIVB010000099.1:0-6110 GCA_963645785.1 bacterium | reverse complement strand
GGATACGGCGGGACTGCGCACGACCGCCGACGCGATTGAAGAAGCAGGCGTCAATCGCGCACATGACTTGATTGCACGCGCGGACATCGTTCTTTATCTTTTGGGCGAGGAACAAGAAAGTGCCGCGACCGCGGCAGATTCTAAAACAATTCGCGTTCAGTCGAAATGTGATGTGATTCATTCAATGGATTCGAATGTGCTCCGCGTGAGTTCGGTGACAGGCGAAGGGCTGGACAAATTGAAAGCGGCACTTGTTGCGAAGCTTGAGACGCTTGCCGAGGTACGTGCAGATTCAACGGCGAGCGCAAGCGAACGTGAAGGCGACTTACTCCAGTCGGCCGCGGCACATCTTGCGGCATTGGACACGACCGAACCCATCCTTCTCGCCAATGCCTTGCGTGCCACGGCTCAAACGCTCGGCGCCTTGACGGGCCGCGAATACGCCTCCGACATGCTCACCTCCCTGTTTTCTCGCTTTTGTGTTGGCAAATAACTGCGGCATTTTGTTGTAAGAAGGGGACTAGAAACTGCCGCGGAAATATGGTATAATATACGTCTATGGCAAAGAACGATTATGACGCGAGCAGTATTAAGACGCTCGACCCGGTGACGCACATTCGCCTGCGTCCTGGTATGTATGTGGGCGAACCTGGTACAGGCGCGATGTATCATGACTGCGTGTATATCCTGATGAAGGAAGTCATTGATAATGCGATTGATGAATTTGGTCATGGCTGTGGCAAGAAGATTGATGTCAATGTCAATTATGATACAGGCGAAACGAGCGTGCGCGATTATGGGCGCGGCATTCCGCTTGAGAAGGTGGTGGATTGCGTCAGCCAAATGAATACAGGCGGCAAGTTCGACACCGAAAACTATCAGTACTCAGCTGGCATGAACGGCGTCGGCACAAAGGCCGTCAACGCGCTCTCCGAATACTTCATCGTCAAGTCTTTCCGCGATGGTGAATACGTGGAAGCCCGCTTTGAAGAGGGCCGCCTCAAATCCAAGAAGCGCGGAAAAACTGCCGCGGGCGAACCCAACGGCACATTCGTCCACTATCGCCCCGATACGAAAGTCCTGCGCAATTATCGCGTGCGTGAAGAACATGTCCTGCGCCGCATGAAGATGTATTGCTACGTCAATGCGGGGCTCACCATCAATTTGAATGGCCAGGCCATTTGCTCCGAACATGGCCTCGCTGATTTGATTGCCGACGAAGTTCAATTCGAGAAACTCTACGCGCCATTCCACATCAAGACGAAGGAATTTGAAATCATTTTCACACATACAAATCGCTTCGGTGAAGAGTATTATTCCTTTGTGAATGGCCAGTACACAACCGATGGCGGCACGCATCAAACCGCGTTCAAGGAGGCCCTCACCAAGGCCCTCAACGAATGGGACGCAAAGAAGAAATTTGATGGCGATGATATTCGCGATGGCTTGATTGGCGCGGTCAGCCTGCGCATCATGAACCCCGTCTTTGAAGGCCAGACGAAGATTAAGCTTGTCATGAACGATATTCGCGCCGAGCTTGTTGCCAAGATGAAGAAGGAAATCGAAGCCGCGTTGCATCGTTCGCCTTCCGAGACGGAAAAACTCATCGCCAAGATTGAGGAAACAGGCAAGATTCGGTCGCAGCTCAACACAATCAAGAAGCAAGCGCGCGAACGTTCCCAAGCCGTTCAAGTTCGCGTCCCGCAATTGAAGGATTGCAAGAATCACCTCAAGCTCGATAAGATCAACAAGAAGACAGGTAAGCCTGAAGGCGATGAAACCATGATCTTCCTCACGGAAGGTCGCTCCGCGGGCGGCACGCTCGGCAATGCGCGCGATGCGATGAACCAAGCCATCTTCTTCTTGCGCGGCAAATGTTTGAATACGTGCGGACAATCCAAGGAAGTCCTTTATAAGAATGAGGAATTCTTCAACCTCATCAAAACGCTCGATATCGAAGATACGCTTGAACACTTGCGCTATGGCAAGATTATCTTCGCAACCGATGCCGATGTCGATGGACTCCACATTCGCATGCTGCTCACGACCTTCTTTATGCGCTTTTTCCGTCAGCTCGTTCTCGATGGCCGCGTCTTCATTCTCGAAACGCCGCTCTTCCGCGTCAGAAATAAGCAGAAACAGTTCTATTGCTTCACGGAAGAAGAACGCGTCAACGCCATCAAGGCATGCGGCAAAGGCTGCGAAATCACACGATTCAAAGGTCTCGGCGAATTGAAAGCAAAAGAGTTCGCGGACTTCATCGGCAAGGATATGCGCCTGACGCCCGTCACGTGCTCTGACGATGTCGACGTTGAAAAGACCATCAATTTTTATATGGGCAACAACACGCCTGAGCGCAAGGATTACATCATGGATACGCTCGTGTGTGATTCCTCGGACTTCTAAGCGCGGCACTTTTTATGCGCCGAGTGGTCATCAACGGAATCAAAGCTGAAGTCGCGGAAACGTTCCCAGAGCGTGCCCGCGGCTTGATTGGCCACCAAAAACTTGCCGCGGATGAAGGTATGCTCATCTTGCGGTGTAATTGCATTCATACATGCTTTATGGGCTTTGCCATCGATGCCACCTTTCTAGATCGTCAGGATCAAGTCGTGAAGGTGGTGAAGAACATTCGTCCTTGGCGGTTATTCGTCTGGGGCGGCTGGCGTGCAACAAAAGTCCTCGAAACAGCTAGCCAGCCCTAACCTAACCGCGGCAGATTTTAACCACGGATCACACGGATCTACACGGATGGGATTTATTGACCGTGTAGAACGTGTAGATCGTGTAGAATTTTAGCCGTGAAGGACACAAAGAACATAAAGATTTTGAGAAGTTCAATGGTGGTGGGGGCCTAACTCTTCACACAATTCATAACTATTCACAGCAGGTTTGTGAAGAGTTTAATTTCTATAAGTTGATAAATATGCAAAATGCATCTGATGTTTTGTGTGTTTTAGCCTGGTTAGGCTAACTCTTCACAAATTAACAGGGGGTGACATGTGAAATTATGTATGTAAGGGTGTGTGAATTTGTGAATAGTTAAGTAAGAAGAGAGATATATAATAGTATATATATTTATTATTTATATTAATACTACATATATCCCTCCTAACTCTTCACAAGCTTTTGTGAATAGTTGTGAAAGTTATTCGCAACATTCGTCCTTGGCGGTTATTTGCCTGGGGCGGCTAGTGCGCAACAAAAGTCCTCGAAACAGCCTCCCAGCCCTAACCTAACCGCGGCAAAAAACATTTCCCGCTCCTAGCTCACATTTCATGAAAAGTGAGCCACTTCCTCCGCGGCAGATTTTTAGAGAGGGGTATTGCAAGTTGGGCGGGAATATGGTATAATATACAGCGTTTGGTTTGAAAAAGATGGTTGGACGAGTCAAAAGAGCATGGCGCAAAGGGGGACGCACGGCTAGAATGGCGGTGCGGAGGGGTTGTGTTGTCTTTGAAAGCGCGGCAGAAATGCCGCGGGAAGGCGCTTATTTTGAGGCGCCGCGCTCGTGCTTTGTCTTGACTACCCCCCCCCCAATCGCTTTCGTCTAAGCGCATACAGGGCATCCACGCGCCCTTCCTGTGCAAATTTTGCGCTGACCTTGGGACGGGTCGGCGAAGGGAGTTGTTTTAAAGAATGGAGGAAACTATGAAGAAGGTATTGAAGACTTATCAAGAATGGTGCATCGATACTTTATATTTGCTACTTAAGAATAAAACTGATTATGATGGTGACCTAAGAGATCAAGGTTATATCTACACCATCAAATCAATTATCAACCATTATGCTAGTATGCGACGTTGTACGGCAGAATACAAGAAGGCCCATCCTCGATGCAAGAAAGAACATGTGAATTTATGGTGGGATCATTTTAGTCAATCAAATCATGTGGAGTTTTTTTCTACGCTTATGCGAAGTGATTCAGCAGAAGAACTTTTAAAAAATGAATCAGATGCTGATAAGCTAAGGGCGGGATTGCACATTGAGCATATTACTCCATGTGGTTTTATTTATAAGCGGTTGTGTAAATTAGCGGAGCAAGAGGAGGTTAGGAGAGAACAAATAGAGAAAGAATTGAAGTATGATCATTTAGTGCTGATTACAAAGAAAGAGCGAGAAGCTTTAGATGGTGGTGGAAAATTCAGTCAGAAAGACTTTGATGATTTCAAGAGACTATTCCCTGAGTTTGAAGATGAGTTGAACCAGCAGTTGAGAACGAAGGAGATTGATAGTACAAAGGATTCGGGTTATGGCTTTCTTCGGATGATTCATCTCCGTAATTTGCCAACAGATAAAGGGACTAAGAATGGGGGGCATAGAAGTGGTAAGTTTTATGCTCCTAATGAGAATGGCAAAATTGGTGTGTGTTCACCTGATCAGTGGGCGGAGTTTTTTATCAAAAGCAAAATGATTATAACTTCAAAATAGAAGGAGCTGGTAAGTATGGACGCTGAGAAGAAGGGAAAGAACATGGATAAGTGGTACTCGCAACAAGTAACGAAGGTGCAAAGGAAGGTCTTTGTCTAGCGAACAAAGTTAAGGATTGGGTGCAAAAGAAAACTCGTTTCCAAAAAAAGCATAAAGGTTAATGTTGATATTTCAAAAGGAGAACATTATTATGAATAAAGTTTTATCGGTGATGTGTGCGTTGGTGGTTTCATTAGCGTTTGCTGAACCTGTTATTAGTGAAGTGAAAGTAACTTCGCTACCACCATGGGGAGTGGCGATTGATTATAATCTAAGTGGCGTGGAGGATGAAGGAGGTATATATGCTCCTATTGTGGAAGCTATTGAGGGGAGTTGTACTAACAGAGCGAAATCACTTTCTGGGGATTTTAATTGGACGAATGGGGCACATCGCATTTATTGGAATATGGCGAAAGATAGGATTACTTCGAAGACAACAAATGGCACGATTCGAATTAGCGGTCTAAGTCTATTTTGCATAATTGATTTATCGGCTGGAGAAAATGCTGAGAGTTATCCAGTGACTTATCTAATTGCAGAACCGAGTGGTGGATTCAATACGACGGAATACAAGACGACCAAGCTTGTTTTGAAGTGTGTGGATGCGGGGACATTTACGATGGGTGATTCAAATGACGATGATAATCAGCCGCATACAGTTACACTGACAAAACCATTTTATATGGGGCTTTTTGAAGTGACGCAGAAGCAATGGGAATTGGTGATGGGGTCGAATCCATGTCCTTCGACTTCATATGGAAAGGGCGATGCCTATTCTGTTCATTATGTTTCGTATAACAGGATTCGCGGCAGTTTTGAAGGGGCGAAGTGGCCTGCGACAAATTCGGTTGATGCAACTTCGTTCTTGGGCAAGTTGCGTGATCGAACGAAGCTTGATTTTGATTTGCCGACGGAGGCTCAGTGGGAATATGTGTGTCGTGCGGGGACAACGACCACGTATAGTTATGGGGATAGTGCGAATGGGGATTATATGTGGTATTTGGATAACTCATCTAGTGCATCGCATGAGGTTGGGACAAAGGAGGCGAATCCGTGGGGATTTTATGATATGCATGGCAACGTGTGGGAATGGTGTTTGGATTGGTATGCATCGTTGTCGGGTGGCGAGGATCCTGTTGGTTCGTCTTCGGGTTCGTACCGGGTGAGGCGTGGCGGGGGTTGGGGCAGCGGTGCGTCCAACTGCGCTTCGTCTTACCGGGACGGCGACTTCCCGTCGTACGAGATCAACAACAACGGCTTCCGCATCTCCATGCCGCCCCCTTCATCTCGTGCAACGCAACCTGTGTCTGCTGTAATTTCTGTACAGGGCTTTTATGCGGATGGGAGCTCGGTTGATGGCGCGTTGACATTGGGTTATGCACCGAGCGAAAGTCAAAATGCGATAGTGAAGGTTGGAGATGATGAAATAATCAATGCGGGTGAGGTAGGGAGTTTTGCTTGGTATGCGCCGACAGCGGGGACATATACGGTTTTGCATACGGTTGGGGATGATGTGTTGTCGGCGACTTATGTCATTACGAATGGATATGCGAAGGTAGAGGAAGAACCGAATCCGCCGATGGAACTTGTTGAAGGGATTACGATTTCGCCGATGGAGATTCCTGCCGCTGCCAAGGGTG
>CAVIVB010000098.1:0-6158 GCA_963645785.1 bacterium | reverse complement strand
AGGGGGTTTTTAGGGGTACGAAAAGGGGGTTTTTTAAAAAGAGTGGTTGGCGCGGCAGATTTTAGGTGGGAGAAAGGGAGACGTTAGGCGTTTCCAAGGGGGGTAAGTAGGGGTATATCGCTGGGCATACGCCAGTCGGCACGTGGAGAAAGGGAGAGTGTGATTTTGGGTCCGTCTGGGACGCAATTGCGTTTATATTGAGAGGCAAAGAAACGGCGGAGAAAAGTGTCGCGTGTGTGTTCAATTTCTTCGTTTGTAAAGGTATCTTTGAAGGCGATGCGAGCGAGTTGAAGGAGTTTTGCCGCGCTTGCACCATTTGCGATGAAGTGGTAGAGGAAGAAGTCGTGCAGGAGGTAGGGTCCGAGGCGAGCTTCTGTATCATTGGCTTGAGCGCCTGGGACGAGTTCGGGTGTGATGGGGGAGGAGGCGATTTCGCGTAAGACATCGCCAAGTTCTGCGGCAGATTTTTGTGCGATTTCTTTGAGTGCGGCGAGGACCATTGTTTTTGGGACGGATGCGTTCAATTGATACATGCTCATGTGGTCGCCGTTATAGGTGTTCCAGCCGAGTGCGATTTCGGAGAGGTCGCCCGTGCCGACGACGAGTGCATTTTCCATATTGGCGACGTCCATAAGGACTTGGGTACGTTCGCGCGCTTGAACATTTTCGTAGGCGATGTCGTGAATGCGTTCATTGTGACCGATATCTTTTAGGTGGCGTGCGCAGGCCTCGCAAATATTGATGACGCGCACGGTGGCGCCGACGGCTTTGGCGAGGCGTTGGGCGGCATTTTGTGTGTGGTCGCTTGAACCCATACCTGGCATGACGAGGGCAATTAAATCTGCCGCGCTTTGGTTGAGGCGAGCGAGTGCGGCGCGCGCACCGAGGAGTGCGAGGGCTGAATCGGCGCCGCCTGAAACGCCAATGACGAGTTTCTTTGCGTGGGCACTTTTCATACGGCGGGCGAGGGCGATGGATTGGATGTCGAGGAGGGTGTCTACCCAATTTTCTTCGCCATATTCATCGAGGAAGGGTGTTTGGGAAACGTGTTCAAGATCGCACTGCGGCAGATTTGAAGCGAATGAAATAAGGTCTACTTTTTCGGATGAGGAATATGTATCGCTTGTTGAAGAATCGCCGAGGCGGTGATAGCGTAGAGCCCCAATATCTATTGGGGTTGAAAGGATTTGACTTCCATCTTGGAAGCGCGGCAGTTCTGTGAGGATTTTGCCGCCTGCGGCGATAAGGCTTGCGCCACCAAAGACGGCGTCGGAGCAAGATTCATCGACACCTGCGCAGGCCATCACATAGGCGATGCCGAGGCGGGCACTGCGTTCGCGGACCATTTCGCGGCGTTGTGCGTGTTTACCGAGGAAGTCTGTTGAGGCCGACAAATTGAAGACGACATCGACGCCTTCGTGTGCCATGAGCGAACTTGGCGGAAGGGCGTTCCAGCCGTCCTCACAAATTTCGACGCCGAAGCGGAAGGCGCCGCAATCGAAGACTTTTATTTTTTCGTCAGATGGGGCGGAAGAGAATTGGCGTTTTTCATAGTATTCGGCATAATTGGGCAAGACGTGTTTGTGGACAAAGTCGATGATTTTGCCTTGGTGGACGATTGCGGCGGCGTTGAAAAGTGCCGCGCCTTGGCGATGAGGAAGGCCGAGGATGAAGATTGTGGGGAGGTTGGCGGTCAGGGAGGCGAAGTTGGAAAGTGCCGCGGAGGCGGCGGATTGTAGGCCTTCGCGAAAGAAGAGGTCGCCGCAAGTGTAGCCTGTGAGGGCGAGTTCCGGGAACGCGAGCGCGGCAATTTTTTGCGAGGCGGCTATGTGAGCGAGACGTACGAGCTCGGTCACATTGGCGCGGGCCTGGCCGAGTTTGAAGTGTGGCGTTGCCGCCGCGAATCGAAAGCATCCTTCCATAACAAAGAGGAGGAGAGCATATTTTGTGCCAAAGCCAGCTTCTCCTGTTTTGTTGAACCAGGAACATACAGCTTCTGTAAAATGGATTGGAAGGGGGTTACATGGCGCGGCAGATTTATGGCCATAACTTAGCTAGGTTACGCGCGTACTTTTGGAATTTTACGCGCGTAAATCTTTTGAAGTACGCTGAGAATTTTGTGAAGCATAGAACCGCGGTTATTGAGATGTGGGGCGGGGCGTGTGGAGATTTTGTGAATGGGGGTTGAATGCGCGGCAGAAATATGGTATAATATGCGACATGAGGAATTTTAGGGCTGTCATATTGGCGGGCGGAAGCGGTGAACGCTTTTGGCCACTTTCGACTTCGGCAAAACCGAAGCAGTTCTTGGATGTCTTCGGTGGTGACACATTGATTCGTCAGTCGTTTTTGCGTCTGGAGGGATTGTGTCGCACGGAGGACGTTCATGTTGTGACGGCTGCTAACTTGGTGCGGACGACTCGGAAGGAATTGAGTGAATTGTCCGCGGCGAATATTGTGGGCGAGCCGATGCGGCGGGATACGGGCGCGGCGGTTGCGCTTGGGGTTGGACTTGCGACGGCGGGCGATGAGAAGAATGATCCTGTTATTGGCATTTTTTCGAGTGACCAGTTGGTGGCGCATGTGGGGAAGTTTCGTGCGGCGGTGAAGGCGGCGATACGGCTGGCGTTGAAGGAAGATGAGATTGTGACGATTGGGATTCGGCCGAGTTGGGCGGCGACGGGGTATGGGTATGTGAATCCGGCGACGGGGACGTTTGTGGAGAAGCCGAAGGCGGAGGTTGCGGAGCGGTATGTGAAGGCTGGGTATTTATGGAATGCGGGGATGTTCATTGCGAGGGCGAGTGTGTTTCGTGCGGCGTTTGGGAAGCATGCGCCGGAGTTGATGGAGCTTGCGACGGTGGGGCGGAAGATGTGCCGCGGGAAGAGGTTGGTGGCGATGTATGAAAAGTTGCCGCGGTTGTCATTTGATTATGCGGTGATGGAGAAGGTTGGGCGCGTGGGGGTTATTGCGGGTGATTTTGGTTGGGACGATGTGGGGTCGTATGGTGCGTTTGATCGGTATTATCCGCATGATCGGCATGGGAATGTGGCGAGTGGGGATGTGCAGATTGTGGAAGGCGCGGGGAATATTTGTATTGCGCGTGGGGCGAAGCTAGCGGTATTAGGTGTGAAGGATGTTGTTGTGGTGACGACGAAGGATGCGGTTTTGGTGACGAATCGGGCGCATGTTGGGGAGTTGAAGAAGTTGTTTCAGAATCAGAAGAAATGAAAGCGCCGCGGAAATACAAGGTTCAGATTGCGTATGACGGCACGGCGTATTCGGGCTGGCAATATCAGACGAATGCGTTGGGGATACAGCAGGTTGTGGAAGAGGTTTTGACGCGGTTGGATGGTGCGGCGGTGAGGGTGTATGGTTCGTCGCGGACGGATGCGGGTGTGCATGCGAAGGGTTTTGTGGCGCACTTTCATTTGACGAAAGCGATACCGCCGAAGAATTTGGCGCGGGCGATGAATGCGCAGTTGCCGATGGCGGTGAGGATTTTGAAGTCGGCGTATGCGGCGGAGAGTTTTGATGCGCGGCTTTCGGCGGTTGGGAAAGAGTATCGTTATCAGTTGTATGCGGATGGGATTTTGCCACCGCACCTGGCGCCGTATTGGGCGTTTACGCATCGTGAGATGGATGTGGAGGCGATGCGAGAGGCGGCGAGTTACTTTGTTGGGAAGCATGATTTTGTGTCGTTCGCGGCGAATCCCGATCGTGAATTGGCGACGACGGAGCGGACGATATTTTCGTTTGATGTGGAGAAGAGGGGTCCGCGGATTGTGTTTGTGGTGCGTGGCGATGGATTTTTGTACAAGCAGGTGAGGTCGATGGTTGGATTTTTGATTGCGGTTGGGCGTGGGCATGAGAAGGCGGAGGCTGTGAAGGAGTTGTTGGAGGCGAAGGCGCCGCGGACGGCGCGGGTTGAGACGGCTGTTGCGCGGGGACTTTTTTTGTGGAAGGTTTTTTATAAGAAAGAACAGATTGAGAAGTTGATTCGAAAGTCGAATTGAAAGTAGAAAGAGAAAGAGGTCGAAGAGATGTTGTATTATTTGTCGATGCATTTGACGCGTATGTGGGGTCCGTTTCGGTTGTTGCAGTCGCATGCGTTGTTGTTGGCGGGCGGGACATTTACGGCGGCGTTGTTGATTTGGTTTTTGTTGCCGAGGTTGTGGGACAAGTTGCCGCGGGATCGTGGCAAGGTTTTGTGTAAGGATTTGGGCGGGCTTGCGAGTGCGGGCAAGCCGACGGGCGCGGGGGTGTTGGTGACGCTCGTGGTGTTGCCGGTGATTGTTTTATTTACGCCGCTGGGGATTTGGGATTGGCTCGTTGTGGTGATGCTGTATGCGGCGATGTTGTTTGGGTATTTGGATGATCGGGCGGTGGTGCCGTGGGGCGAATTGAAGAAGGGTTTGCTGGATGCGGTTGTATCGATTGCGATTGCGTACTTTATTGCGCGTGGGCATTCAACGTTGATTTGGCTGCCGTTTGTGAAAGGGATGTGGGTTGTGCCGATGTGGGTGTATGTGCCGTGCGCGGCGTTTTTGCTGTGGTTTACGATGAACGCGACGAATTGTTCGGACGGGGTTGATGGGCTTGCGGGGACGCTGACGATGATTACGCTGGGGCTACTCGCGGTGATGTTGTATGTGGTGATTGGGTACAAGCCGGTGGCGCATTATTTCTTGTTGCCGTGCAATCCGGAGGCGGCGCGTTGGGCGATTTTGGTGATGACGGTGGCGGGCGGATTGGGCGGTTATTTGTGGTACAATGCGGAGCCGTCGAAGATTTTGATGGGGGACGCGGGGAGTCGGTTTTTGGGGATTTTGGTGGGCGCGGCAGTTTTGGTGACGGGGAATCCGTTTTTGATTTTTGCGTTTGCGCCGGTGGTGTTGGTGAATGGCGGTGGCGGTTTGGGGAAGCTTGTGTTGTTGCGGGTTGCGAAGAAGTTGGGGTTTGCGATTGGGGAGGACGCGGCGATTCGGAGGATTCGTTTTCCGTTGCATGATCATTGCAAAAAGAATTTGGGTTGGTCGAATGCGCAGGTGTTGATGCGCTTTACGCTGTTGCAGATGGTGGTGATGCCGATTCTGCTGTTGATTTTGATTAAGGTGAGGTAATGACGATACTGGCGAGCATCCTACTTTTTGCGTTGACGCGTGCGGAGATTATTGATCGGTTCCGCGCGGCGCCGGCGACGATGTGTAGTGGGCTTGTGCAAGTGTATGGGGATTGTCCGGCGGATATGCGGAAGGAGTTTCAAGGGGCGGTGGCGAGTTTTGCCGCGGCGACGTGTCGTGAGTTGTATGCGGCGGAGGCGAAGAAGGAAGGGCGTTTTGCGGAGCCTGGGATTGTGATTCATATTGGGGATGTGCGGACGAATGTGACGAATGTGGTGACGCGTGTGATGGTGCGGGATGAAGGTGAGAAGTTTGTTCGGATTTATGTGCCGGCGCCGGGGTATGCGGATCGTGCGGCGTTACGGCGGGCGGTGGTGCGCGGGTATTATTTGGCGGTCAAGAAGGAAGAGATTGATGAGGCGGCGGCGGAAGAAAGGTGGATCGCGGCAAATCCATCGTGGAAGTTGGAGATGGAGTTGAAGCGGTTGGAGGATTGGCGAGAGCGTGGGATTTATGCCGCGGGCAAGACGGATGAGGATTATTTGATGTTGCAACGCAAGGTGTTGGCGCCGGGGGTTGCGACGAGTGAGGATGTAAAGACTTTTGCCGCGCGGCTTCGGTTGTATCCGCTTGCGTATGCGGCGCCGTTTGGTGGGAAGTATTTGTCGTGTACGTTTGGCGAGGCGATTAGTTTGGCGCGGCGTGATCCAGCGGTTCGGTATGCGGCGTACATCAAGGCGCGGCAGTTGCCGATTTTGGCGGGTGGGCGCGGCGAAGAATTGAGTGCGGTGGCCGTGGCGTATGCGAACTTTTTACTCGAGCTTGCGCGGCTTGAAAAAACAGATTTAGAGTTGGCGAAATTGCTCGCCGATGCAGATGAAAAAATGAAAGGACTCCTCAATGAAAACAAATAAGAAGGTGGTAAAGACGCTCAAGACGATTACTGATAACACGATTGATCCGGACGTTTTGTCGTACACGGTGGGCGATGATCCGATTCTTGATTTGAACCTTGTATATTGGGATTGCGTGGGG
>CAVIVB010000097.1:0-6202 GCA_963645785.1 bacterium | reverse complement strand
AAAAAGTACGGTACTTTTGGCTAAATGTATGGGAGGAGTGGGCTGAAGGGGTGGGATGGGTGGAAAAAGTGCCGCGGAGGGTGAGTTTTGGAAGAGTATTAAGTTTTGTTAATATCCCCCTTGAATTTGGAGCGATAATATGGTATAATATGTGCCGTTTCATAAACCACTAAACTACACTAAGTGAGGATACAACAAATTATGAAGAAATTGCTTATTGCAATGAGTGCGGTGGCGACGATGTGCGCCTTCGCAGATACTGAAAAGCCGGCAGAAGCTGACAAGGCGGCGCCGGCCGAGACCGAAGTTGAGAAGTCTGATGACGCTCCACTTTTCTGGGGCTTTGCCAATTATGGCATTTATTCGGGCTATCAGCTTTATGGTAACCTCGTGAACTGTGAACCGACCCTTCAGGGCTACATTGAGGGCAACCTCAATTTGCCGCTCAACCTTGGCTATGTGGGCCTTGGCGCGTGGTCGAACTCGGACTTGACGGGCCAGCGTTGGGCGAGCTATCACCGTTCGTTCAATGAATGGGACTTCAATGTGCATTATGGGCGTACGTTCTGGTTTGATGATGATCAGACGTGGGGCATTGACTATCGTTTCGCGCTCGTTTGGTACTGGTACCCGAATCATGGCGACCATCCGAAGACACACTTGACGGCGGATATCAACAACTACTTCTCGCTCGTCAACCCGTACATCACGCCGTTCTTGAACGTGATTCACGAGTATCATGAGTCGAAGGGCACGATCTTGGAATTTGGTGCGCTCCATAACTTCCAGGTGACGGATGCGTTCTCGCTCAAGCCGAGCGCGACATTTGTGTGGCGTAGCCGCGAGTACAATTGGTGCTTCCCGACGGAAGGCTTCACGAATCCGCCGGCGAACTGCGGTTTGGCGACGTACAAGTTGCAGTTGGATGCGACGTACATGTTCACGAGCTGGTTTGGTGTGTTCGCGAAGGTGGCATACTGCCAGACGTTGGACCATTCGCTTCGTGAGCGTGCGCACCGTTCGTCGGGCGCGATGTATGCGAAGTTCCCCGAATTTGTTTGGGGCGGCGTGGGTGTCTGCTTCAACTTCTAATGGAAGAAGAAACTCTTAAGTAATAATAAGGATAAAGGAAACTCGGTATGAAGAATTTGATGATGGGTATTTTTGCCGCGGTCGCGGCGGTTGTTGTGTGCGGTTGCTCGCAACGTTCGACGCTTACGGACAATAAGTTTATCGTCGGCTTTGATGCCGAGTTTCCTCCTTACGGGTTCAAGGATGGCAATGAGTACAAGGGTTTTGACTTGGACTTGGCTCGTGAGGTTTGTCGTCGCCGCGGCTGGGAATTTGTCGCGTGTCCGATCAATTGGGACGCGAAGGATATGCAGCTGAATTCGGCGAAGATTGATTGCATTTGGAATGGGTTTACGATGCAGGGGCGTGAGGCGAATTATACGTGGAGTCCCGCGTATGTGGATAATTCGCAGGTCGTGATTGTGAAGGCTGGGTCGGCGATTAAGAAGCTTGCAGATTTGGCTGGGAAGACGGTCGCGGTGCAGACGGATACGCCGGTGCAGAAGGCGTTGATGGCGGGCGGCGACAAGGAAGCATTGGGCAAGACGTTCAAGGAATTGCGCACGACGGCCGATTACAATTCGGCGGTGATGGCGCTTGAATCGGGGGCAGTGGATGCGGTCGCGCTTGATATTGGCGTCGCGGAAAAGAAGATGGCCGATATGCCGGGTAAGTTTGTGAAGCTCGAAGAGATTGTGATGACTGAGACGTACGGCATTGGGTTCAAGTTGGGCAATGAAGAGTTGCGCGACAAAGTTGTGGAGACGTTCCGCGAGATGATCAAGGATGGAAGTGCCGCGGCGATTTCGGGCAAGTGGTTCAATGGCGAGAACCACATCATCCTCAAGTAAGCGCGGCAGATTTTGATGAGCTACGGCGGAATGATTTTGGATTTGTTGAAGGGGCTCGGCGTCTCGGCTGAGCTCTTTTTCTTGACGCTCTTGTTTGCGCTGCCGCTGGGGCTGGCGATTGCGTTTGGGCGCATGTCCAAGCATCTCGTCATTAGCCAATTCTTTCACCTTTACATCTCCATCATGCGCGGCACCCCGCTCATGTTGCAGTTGTTATTTGTTTATTTTGGACCGTATTATATTTTCCGCGTTTCGCTTTCTGGGTATTCTCCATTCGTGGGGGCGGTTGTTGCGTTTGCGTTGAATTACGCGGCGTATTTTGCGGAGATTTATCGCGCGGGGATTGAATCGATTGACCGCGGGCAGTATGAGGCGGCGGAATCTTTAGGCCTCAGCAAATCCCTCACATTTTCCTATATCATCTTTCCACAAGTGATGAAGCGCATCTTGCCGCCCGTCACAAATGAAGTCATCACGCTTGTCAAGGATACGTCGCTTGCCTTTACACTTTCGGTGATGGAAATGTTTACAATTGCAAAAATGGCCGCCGCGGCACATACAACCATGATTCCTCTCATCGCCGCCGGCATCTTCTATTATATCTTCAATTACCTCGTTGCGTGGGTAATGGAATCTTTGGAGAAACGTTTCTCCTACTACAATTGAGGTTGGTTTGATGGGCCCGTTTTTACTTCTCCTGACGACGTTCATTTGGGGAACGGCGTTTCTCGCACAAAAATATGGCGCGGCGAATTTGGGGCCGTTTGCGATGACGGTTTTTCGCAACATTTTGGGCGGCGGATTTCTTTTGGTGTGCGTGCTTATTCGGAATTGTAAGAGCCGCGGGAAAAGTGCCGCGGAAGAGAAGGGGCTCGTCAAGCGTTCCATCATTGCGGGGATTTGCTGTGGCGTTCCTTTGTGTGCTGCGATGGCCACACAGCAGATTGGAATTGAATTTACCTCGCCAGGGATTAGTGCATTTTTGACGACGAACTATGTTTTGTTTGTTCCTGTCATCGTGGCGATTTTGACGCGGAAGATGCCGAGCTTGAAGATTTGTATTGGCGTTGTGATGGCCTTGGTGGGAACTTACTTTATTTGTATGACGGGTGCGAATGCGGGCGGCGGTTTTTCGGGCGTTGGCAAGGGCGAGCTTTGGACGATTCTGTGCGCGCTCTTCTTTTCAATTCAGATGGTGGCGGTCGACCATTTTGCCACGAAGGTTGATTTACTTGTGATGAGCGCCGTCCAACTTTTGACATGCTCGGTTGTGGCTTCTCCCTTCCTGTTGATGGAGGCGGAGGCGAGTAAAATTGCCGCGGGCGGAATTGTGCAAGCGTGGATTCCACTTATCTATTGCGGCATCTTTTCAAGTGGTATTGCCTACACGTTGCAGAACTTTGCACAGGCCCGCACGCCCGCGGCCATGGCGGCGATTTTGCTGTCGATGGAATCTGTCTTTGGAACGATTTCAGGCTTTGTTTGCTTGGGCGACCGTATGAGTGTTGGCCAAACGATGGGTTGTTTGATTGTCCTTGCGGCCGTTATTTGGACGCAGTTGCCGGCAAAATCAAATAAACCCTCTTGACGGAGCGGTGATATTTATGGTATAATATCCTCACCATGAAGAAGTTAGGTGGGAAGTTCGTTTGGGCCGCCACGGTTTTTGCCGCGGTGGGGATTGCGTTTGGTCGGAATGTGACATCCTTCAATGAAGGATGGAGCTTTGCGTTTGAAGGAGAGAAATTTGCCGCGGTCGAGGTGCCACATGATTGGGCGATTGCGGGTCCCTTTGATTTCAAGGATCCGAATATTGGATGGACGGGGAAGTTGCCGTGGATTGGGAAGAAGGGGATTTATAAGAAGACGCTTGTGTTGAAGGAGAAACCGAAGGGGCGCGTGTGGCTTGATTTTGATGGGGTGATGATGCATGCGACGGTGAAGGTGAATGGGCAGGCATGTGGGCGCGGGGAGTATGGCTACTTGGGGTTTCGTGCGGATGCGTCGGCGTATTTGATGGCGGGGACGAATGTGATTGAAGTTGTGGCCGATACGCGGGAAGGGTTTTGGTCGCGGTGGTATCCGGGCGGCGGGATGTATCGGAAGGTCACCAAAATTGAAACCACCGATAATCTCTTCCTCGAAGACGATTCTCTCCGCATTGAAACGCGTGATGTTCTGACGAAGAACGCCAAAATGAAAGTTCAAGTTGATGTTCGCAATTTGACGGACACGGTAGCCGAAGATGTCAAAATCGTCGTGAAGCTCATTGACCGTGGCAAGGGAAGGTCCCGCGGCAAGCCTGGTCTAATTACCTTTTTTGGGGAACTCCCTCGCGCCGTCACGGCAACATCTTCAATCGTCCGCATTTCGCGTGGCGCCCGTCGCACCGCTGAACTCGAACTTTCAATTCCCTCTCCCAAACTTTGGAAGATGGAAAAGAATGCGTATTTGTACAAGCTGGAGATTGCGCTTTTGGATGGGGAAGGAAAAGTGCCGCGGGATATGATTGTGAGAAAGGTCGGATTGCGGGAATTCAAGTTTGATGCGGACAAGGGATTTATTTTGAATGGGGAGCGGGTGCAATTGAAGGGGGTTGATTTGCATTCGGATTTGGGTCCGTTGGGGATGGCGTTCAATCGAGACGCGGCGCGGCGGCAGCTTGAGATTATGCAGGATATGGGTGTAAATGCGTTTCGGACGTCGCATAATCCGCCGGCGCCGGAGATGCTGGAGATGTGTGATGAGATGGGGATTTTTGTGTGGGATGAATGTTTTGACAAGTGGGATGGGACAAGCGGGAGAGGCGAGAGAGTGTTGGAGGATTTTGTCGCGAAGGGGTTGAGGAATTTGGTGCGGCGGGATAGGTTGCATCCGTGCGTATTTGTGTGGTCGATTGGCAATGAGATTACGCCGGGGGATGCGACGCCGCCGGGTCAAGAAGCGTGGGGTGTTGCGGATTCGTGTGGGACGTCGGCCGAACGCTGTGCCTACTTTGCTGAGGTCGTTCGTGAAGAAGACCTTACTCGCGCCGTGGGTATTGGCAGCTGTTTCACACAAGCCGTTGACCGCGCCGATTATGCCGCGCTCGATGTGACGGGATGGAACTACGCTGGCAAATATCGTTATTCCAAAGCCGCATTTCCTAATCAAGCCGTCCTCTACACGGAGAGTGCGTCGGCATTGTCGGATTATGGTTTTTACCGGGAGAAGGCGGTGACGAACAAGACGGATTATGCGGAGGATGTATTTTGTGTGGATTCGTATGATTTGAATTCGGCGTATTGGAGTGACATTCCGGACTGCGAGTTTGTGCGGATGGAAGAGGATCCGTATTGCGGGGGCGAGTTTGTTTGGACGGGGATTGATTATTTGGGCGAGCCGACGCCGTATGCATCGTCGCGGAGTTCGTACTTTGGGATTTGCGATTTGATGGTATTGCCGAAGGATCGGTATTGGTTGTATCGTTCGTATTGGAATCCGAGCGCGCCGACGCTACATATTGTGCCAGCGCATTGGAATTTTGCCGCGGGCAAGAAGATGAAAGTTTTCGTCTATACGAATGAGAAGGAGGCGGAACTTTTCGTGAATGGCAAGAGCCTTGGCAGGAGGGTCAAGAATCCGAAAGCGGGAAGTTTGGATGGAGAGTATTATTCGATTTTGCCGCGGTATCGATTGATTTGGGAGGACGTCGCGTGGGAGCCGGGCGAAGTGAAGGTTGTCGCGTATGGTGCGGATGGGAAGGTTGCGAATACGAAGGTGATGCGCACGGCGGGGGACGCGGCAAAAGTTGTGTTGAAGCCGGAGAAGCGGTATGGCAATTTATGTGTCGTGGAAGTTGGAGTTGCGGACAAAGATGGGAATCCCATTTTGAAGGATAATCGGCGAATCAATTTTGCCGCGGAGGGATGCGAGATTTTGGCGGTGGGCAATTCCGATCCACGCGGGGCGGAGAGCTTCAAGGATGTGAGTGGGCACAGTTTGAAGAATGGGCGCGCGGCAGTTTTTGTGCGGGTGAAGGATGGTCAAAAGGCCACATTGAAAGCTTCCGCGCCTGGGCTCGAAGCATCGACAGTTGAATTCTAACCGCGGCGGTTTTTCTGGGGTGGATGCGCTCTGGCTTGATAAGCGGGGCGCATTTATGGTATACTATGCATTGGTGTATGCGAGAGAAGAGATATAATGGCCCCTAGAAAGCCGCGGCAAAAGTGCCGCGGAGGGCTTATTTTACTGGGGCGCGCGGCACTTTTGAGGGGGAGAAAATGGTTGGATGAGGGGGT
>CAVIVB010000096.1:2041-6225 GCA_963645785.1 bacterium | reverse complement strand
ACCATCAATAATCGGACGGATCCCCACTTTCGGGAAATCATTGTTCGTCCACACTGTCTGCTTTTGACTCATCTGTCTTGACCTTTCGTTTTAGATTTATGTTTACTAAATTACCTTTCAAATCATTCTGCAGGCTTCCACGAAACCACCTTGAGGTGAAGAACGTCGCTCTTCTCACCTGCCGCAACCCACGACACCGTAACCTTGTCATCCTTATCATGCTTGTATTCAAAAGTATCAGGTGTCGTAGACAGAGAGAGATTCCTCGCCACATCGGTATTAACTTTGAATGTATATACACCAGACGGCTTGGAAGTCTCAGCCTGCCATGTAAACGTCAACGTTCCTTTGCCAGGCAACTCAGCCGACAATACAGACTCATGGCCTTCAGAGTCATGATCAAAGTCTTTATCACTGCTCATGTCTCCTATTCCCGTCTCCCACGCATACTTATTATCCGATGTTTCGAAATTCAAAGTGTAACAATTGAGTGCCTTATTGATATCCGTATTGTAAGGCTTGTCATCGTCTTGGGCACCATCGTCCTTATCATCTTTATCTTTATCCTGATCGCCGCTTCCGCCCTGATCGCTGCTCCCGCCGCCGCCGCTGCCACCGCCGCCGCTACTTGTTTTCTTCCAAATTGCATGCAAATGCACAATATCATTGGCCTTGCTAGTCAAGTCCCGAATACGATCTCCCGTCACCCATTCGGCCGCGGCACTTTTTGGATTGCGCGCCCACCCAAGAAATTCCGCCTGAGAACATGTCGAATCACACGCAGGCAGCACAAGCGCCGCGCCATACTCCATCGTCTTCTCGGCCGTCTCGCCCGTATACGAATCAGCGTTCGCATGGAAAATAACTTGATACGTGCAAGGCTTCCAAACGGCCTTCAGCACATTCGTCACGCCAGGCTCCGCCAGCCCCTTCACCTTCGCCCCATTCGCATACACCTTCCCATCGCTCGCCATCCACCCACTCAACTCATAGCCAACGCGCGCAAACCCATTCGCCGAAAGCGCCTTCTCTTCCGTTCGCGAATCAAATCGCATCACATCCATCGCCCCACTTTGTGCACCATTGCCGTCAAACCCAACCCAATACGTTTGCTTGCCCCATTGGGCAACCATCACTACGACGGCGCCATCTTCCTCTGCCAAACGCGAAACCTCCGCCTGATTCGCATACACCGCCCCCTGATTGTCCACCTTCCATCCCACAAAATCATACCCCGCACACTTGAATTGGTTGGCGGACAATCGCTCGCTTGTCGAATAATTCAGCACTTGATCGCCCATCTTCCCCGTCCCACCATTGGCCTCAAACTTGATTGTATATTGCCGATCTCGCCAATGTGCATACAACGTTGTATTCGTCGTCAAACTAAATAGATCCGTCGCCTCAACTTTTGCACCATACGTCGGCGATGTGTACCATCCATCAAACACGAGATTTCCCGCGCGCGGCGTCGGCAACGTCCCATATTCTTCATACGATTTACACCACCGGCTCGTCTCATCCAAAACTGCCGCGGAGTTGTTTTTGTCGAATGTCACAAGAAATTCCGTCTGATTCCACACCGCCGTAAACACCACCGCCTCACCTGGAACCACCGACAAGCGCGTCGGTTTTACGCCCGGGCTATACGTCCGCCCACCACGCGTCCAATTCTTGAACTCGAAATGCGCAAGCTTGTATGTACATTCCGGTATCTCCTCGCCCTTCGTGTAGAGAACCTTATTCGTCGCCATCTGGGCACCCGTCGCGGCAGAATTCCCACGATCAAAGATATGGAAGTAATAAACCTCTTCAATGGCAGGCCGCAACACCGCTGCCGCGCTCGACAAATCCGAATATTCAATCGTCAACGGATTGGCGCGATAGTATCCTTCTTGTATGTTTGAGACCTTTGGAATGCCCGCCGCCACCCACATGGACAGGTAATACCCCGTTTGCAACTCAAGTTCAATCGTCGCCGTTTGCCCACTCGCCAGCGAAATTTCCTGAGTACCACCCATCGACGTCCCATTCAATAGCACGTCTTCACAATGCTTGAGCCCAGTTGCAATTGCAATCTTTCGCGTGCTCGCGCTATCTGCCGCCGCACACGCCCACGTCACAATCAAACTTAGAGCCAATAAAAGGCCTCGTGAAAAGATCTGATATAGCTTCATGCCCTATATTATACCATATTTTTGACCGCTTGGGGCAATAAATCGTTCAGACCCACACATTTTTTTTTGAACCCTTCAGGACCCCTTCTTGAGAATCACCCAGAAATTTGACCAGAATTGCCCAGAAATTTGACCAGAATTGCCCTGCGTTTTGCCCATAATTGCCCCACGATTCAGCCAGAACCTCCGCGGCGCTTATTCACGCCCGAATTTACGATTGAGCTCACGCGTAGAGGTAAAGATCATAATTGGCTTTCCGCGTGGGCAAACATAGGGCATACGGCAGGCGGAAAGTTCTTCCACAAGCTTGGTCGCGCCGTCTTCCGTGAGGGAAACATCAAGCGCAGCAAAGGAACGCGCAATCGATTTTGCAATAAGTTCTTCCCGCCAACGAAGACGACTCCGCTTGCCATCCGCAAGATCCCGTGCAATTGTGGGGAGAATGGAACTCGACGGTAAGCTCTCGACCAAATAAGGAACGGCATCCACCTTGAAAACATCCGTCCCAAATTCTTCCAAACTAAAGCCCATCGCCTCAATGACCTCAAGCGATTCTTTCATTCGCGCAGCATCGGGCGGAGAAAGCCGCACGACTTCTGGTATAAGGAGTGGCTGCGAAACAATTTTTGCCGCGCCAGGTTGGACCGCCGCATCCAGCAAACGTTCAAATGCAATACGCTCACGCGCCGCATGAGGATTCAACGTAACAAGCCCCGAATCAGTTTCAATCAAGAGAAAGCCCGAATCAGTTTGCGCCAAATATTTGAACCACGCCCACGGCTTCGAATGCGTATCTTCCGCAGCAAGTGGCAATTCAACTGCCACGGGTTCAGGCGTCGGCACGACAATCGGCTCAGGCTTTTTCGCCTGTTCCATCGTCGTAAATTGTTCCTTCGGTGGCACCAAGGGAAGCGATGTTGGAATTGGATTAGGGCGGACCGCGGCACTTTCCAATTGAATCGACTCGGTCCTCCGCGGCACTTCTTCCGCGTGCGGAGGCGGCGGCATCGGCGGCGGAGCCTTTGGAATGGGCAAAGGCGCGGCACCCTGCGCGAGCGTCTGTTCAATCGCAGCAGACAAAGCCTGCCGCACCGCCACATTATCACGAAAGCGAACTTCGCGTTTCGTCGGATGAACATTCACGTCCACTTGGTTCGCCGGCAAATTCAAAAAGAGAATCATCGCCGGGCGCACATCCCCTTGCCGCCGCGGATAGGATTCACGAATCGCATAAGCAATGGAAGGTGCCGTCGCAGGGCGCCCATTCACAAAGATGTATTGATCATGCCGTGTCGGAATATTCAAGTTCGGCTTCTCAATATACCCCGAAATATGTATCAGCCCTTCGTCCGCTTGCGCCACGGGAAGAAGCGATTCCACAAACTCCGCCCCAAACAAATCGCGCACACGATCCGCCAAATTTGCCGCGCCCGCCAGCCGATACAACTCGCGCCCATCCACCGTCAACGAAAAACCAATCGTCGGATGTGCCAATGCATGCACCGTGAAAATCGTCTTGATGTGATTCTCTTCCGTCACATACGCACGCAAGAATTTCCGCCGCGCCGGCACATTGCAAAAAAGATCACGCACCTCCACAAGCGTCCCAGGTGGACATCCCGCCGCGCGCACCTCCACAAGCGTCCCAGCATTCACTTGCAAAAATGTACCTTCGTCGGATTCTTTCCGCCGCGTCGTAATTGAAAAACGGGAAACGGACGCAATCGAAGGAATCGCTTCGCCGCGGAAACCAAGCGTCTCTATCGCTTCAATATCGTTGACATCAAGAATCTTTGATGTGGCCTGGCGCTCCAAACTAAGGACCGCATCATCACGCGTCATCCCACAACCATCATCTTGCACCGCGACAAGCTTGCGCCCGCCCTGGACAATCGAAATCAAAATCTTTGTCGCGCCCGCATCAATCGCGTTTTCAACAAGCTCTTTCACGACGGACGCCGGGCGTTCCACCACCTCGCCCGCGGCAATTTTATTCGCCACATGGAG
>CAVIVB010000096.1:1452-2031 GCA_963645785.1 bacterium | reverse complement strand
ATACGTGGGCGTATCCAAGTTCTCACGATTCCACACCGTCTGTTCCACATTCGTGAAACGCCCCATATTCACAAGCACATCGCTCTTCGCCTTATGCCGCGCGCTATTCGCCTTAGGCTTGCTCGATTGAGCCTCAAGGTTGATACCACTCACGTTACTTGCTTCAAAGAGCATCACGACAACCGCCAAGCGCCCGGCAAAAGTTTCCTCATCGTTAACGGTCGCAAGTTCAAATTTGCACCTCGTCCCAAAGGCCTCGCGCACGCCATCCGCGACCCTCCCCACTTCAGAAAGCCGCAAATCATCCCCCGCCAAAATGCCACACAAAATCGCTCGCACCGGCCCCGACCCCTCCGAAAGCAAGCGCGAACGCACAAGCGCATCCACCGCATCGCCCGCGCGCCCTTCGCCTTGCATCGTTACCGCGGCAAATCTCCCGCGCCCCGCATTCGACAAAAGCTGGCGCATCCGTTCAGCATCCAACCGCAAATACCCGGGATGCCCAATCAAACGCCAAAAAAATGTCACACCCGACGCAAGCGTATCCACCGCCCGTTGCATCGCCTCGTTCATATTATC
>CAVIVB010000096.1:0-1442 GCA_963645785.1 bacterium | reverse complement strand
ATCCACCGCGCGCCGCATCGCCTCATTCATATTATCAACTTCGCCAATCAATTTATCAAGCGAAATCGAAAATGTCGCGTTCGCCTTTTCCTCAATCATGTTGATGATACCGCGCGCATTTCGCTGCCGATCGTCACCTTCAAACGTAAATGGCATCGTCGCAAAGACAATGCTCGGGATTCCAAGCGACGACAAATGCCGCAACGCCTCATACGTCGCGCCACCACCCGTGCCACCCCCAAGCGCTGTCACAATCACCGCCAAGCGAACCCCTTCCAAATGCTCGTCCAGCATCTGAATCGAATCTTCCGCCGCAAGCCGCGCCTGCACCAAATTGCCACCCGCACCACGCCCAGACAAACGATTGCCTCCAAGCAAAACGAAAGCCCCACCAAACTGGCCCGTCGCCGCATCCGTGTCCGCAACCAAATACCGAAGCCCCTCTCCAAAGGCTCGATTAATCCCACGCGCCATCGCCGCACCCGCGCCGCCAACGCCAATCAAAAGCATCGTTGATGTTGCATCGCTCATTTAAACAACCCTCCAAAGAGTGAACCAAGGAGTGATTTCTCTTCATAGTTTTGATGCGCAAAGAGAAGCGCCCCCGCAATCGTCGCAAACGCCTCTGGATGCGCCTCTTCCTCCAACCCATCCACGTGAATGGGCCGCCCCACACGCACACTCGTCCCCAGTTCGCGCGCCAGCAACACATCCAAATCCTTCAACGCCGCGCCACCACCCGTCATCACAACGCCCCCATGTAACCGCGCCTCCAACCCTTGCTCCTCCAATTGCACACGAATAATTTCCAAAAGCTCACGCATCCGCGCATTCACCACCGTGTTCAATGCCCGCCGCGAAATCGTACGCGATTCCATAATCGGCGAATCTCCCGGCAGCTTCACACGTGCAGCCGACTCGTCCTCCGCACTCAACATCGCCGACGCCTCCTGTATCTTCAGCTCCTCCGCCTGCGCCTGCGTCGTCTGAAACGCAAATGCAATGTCATTCGAAATATGATCGCCCCCCACACCAATCACGCCCGTCGCCGCCAAATACCCATCCAAATACGCCGCGTACCCAGTCGACCCCCCTCCAAAATCTATCACCAAAACACCATCTCGCTTCTCGCGCTCTTCCAAAACAACTTCCGCCGCGCACGCCACACCATACACCGCATCGCGTATCTCCAAATGCAAATTGTTCGCCGCGCTCTTCGCATCCTCAATCCGATTGTGGTCCGCATGCACTTGTAATGTGTTCAACTTCAAGATCCGCCCGGCCATCCCCTGCGGCGACGCAATCCCACCAAGCCCATCCAACTCATAATCACGATCATACACCCCCAATAAATCACGATCCTTCGATTGCACAAACTGCCGCGCACTCTCCTCCACCGCCGCCAAATCATTCGCATTTACCGTCGCCCCCTCGACCTGAAC
>CAVIVB010000095.1:3418-6322 GCA_963645785.1 bacterium | reverse complement strand
AATGCCGAACCGCATGCGCCTATCGCTCTTAGCTCGGCACTCAATGCCGCCACCCTGCTCCTCATTCTGGTTCTTTGTTCTGTGGGTGCGAAGGGCGTTCCCAAGGTTACGGGGGTCGCACCCCCGCGCCCTTGCGTTGGTTTTGATGCTGGGTGAAAATTTTGCCGCGGGATTGGAGGGAAAGTACGCGCGTAAGTTGGCGGAGTTACGCGCGTAACTTTGCTAGATTACGCGGAGATTTTGGTTGGGCGGGACGGTGGGGGTTAGGGATTAGAAAAAGCGCGGCAGATTTTTGAGATTTGGTATGGCATTTGGCGCGGAAATATGGTATAATATATGGTCAACAAGTTACTAGAATTTTTAGAGGTCGACAATGAAGAAACTTACGGACATTAGTTGGCAAGATTTTGAGAAGCTCTCCCTTGAGGAGAAGTCGGAATATTTGGAGCGTCCTGAGGGTGATGGGATGCCGTATCATACGCTTTTTGCGCAGCAGTTTGATCGAGGGTTATTGGAGAGGTTGTGTAAGCTTGCAAATCGGATTCGGTTTGTGAATAAGTCGAGAGAAGGGGCGATGTATTTGAAGAGTGTATTGGCGCACAAGCGGGCGATGCTATATTTTTCGCAGCCGAGTTCGCGTACATTTTTGTCGCATTTGGCGGCGTGTCAGATTTTGGGATTGACGACGGGTTCGGTGCGGGATGCGGCGACGAGTTCGGAGTTCAAGGGGGAATCGCACGAAGATTCGATTCGGACATTTAGTTCGTATTTTGATATGATTATTATGCGCAGTCCCGAGCGGGGGCTTGCGGAGAAGATGGCGTGGGAGCTTTCGAATTCGTCGCGGCCGATTCCGATTTTGAATGCGGGGTCGGGGAAGGATCAGCATCCGACGCAGGCGCTCCTGGATATTTACACATTGATGAGGTCGTTTGAGGAGCGCGGCGGAATTGATGGGCGGACGGTGACATTTTGTGGGGATTTGATGCGTGGGCGGACGGTGAGATCCTTGAGTTATTTGTTGACGAACTTTAAGAATGTGAAGCAAATTTTTGTGGCGCCGCAAGAGTTGCAAGTGCCAGCGGATGTGGTGATGATTTTGGCGAAGAAGGGCGTAGACTTTGAGGTGACGGACAATTTGAAGGAGGCGGTGAAGATTTCGGACGCGGTGTATATGACGCGGATTCAAGATGAGTGGGATGCGTCGAAGGGGGCGTCGGCGAAGATTGATACATCGCGGTTTAAGTTTGGCGCGGAGGAATTGGCGCTTTTGAAGAAAGATGGGATTATTATGCATCCGTTGCCGCGGCGTGATGAGATTGCGACGTGTTGTGACCATGACCCGCGGGCGAAGTATTGGCGGCAGATGCGCAATGGAATGTGGATTCGTGCGGCGTTGATTGCGGGGACGTTTGGGTATGAGCGCGAGATTATGGAGTGCGGGTATTAAGAGTAAGAGAAGGTTGAAGGCGAGATGAACGAAAGCGCATTCTTTCAGGATTTGGCGTTGTTGATGACGGTCGCAGGGGTCGTCTCGGTTGTGTTTGCGAAATTGCATTGGCCGAAGGTGCTGGGGTATATTGGCGCGGGGATTTTGATGAGTTCGCACATTTGGGGGCGCAGTCTTCTTGCGGATACGCAGTCTGTAAACACGATTGGGCAACTTGGCGTCGTTTTTTTGATGTTTACATTGGGGTTGAGTTTTTCGACGTCGGAGTTGAAGCGCATTAAGAATGTGACGATTCCGGTGGCGATTTTGGACACGGTGATTATGACGTGGATTGGGTACACGATTGGGCGAGATGTGCTGGGGTGGGGAAGTGTGGCGTCGCTTTTTTTGGGCGCGGCGATTTGCGATTCGGCGACGACGATGCTGGCGAAAATTATTGACGAGATGAAGTGGTCGGACCGGCCGTTTGTGAAGTATGCGGTGGGGACGAGCGTGTGCGAAGATATTATTTGCGTGGGGATTATCGCGCTCATTACGGGCGTGGCGCATGGTGGGCAGATGTCGCTGGGGGCGGCGGCATTTTCTTTGGGCAAGCTTTTTGTTTTCTTCCTTGCGGTGATTGTGTTTGGGTTTATTCTGGTTCCGCGCTTGCTATTGTCTGTTTCCAAGACGCGCGATGATGAGGCGCTTGTTTTGATGGTGCTGGGGTGTTGCTTTTTTATTTCGTATGTGGCGTTTCGGTTTGAATTTTCGTTGGCGCTGGGGGCCTTTTTGATTGGGGTTGTGGCCTCGACGAGTGAGAGCCGGCGGCGGATTTCGGATTTGGTTTCGCCGTTGAAGTCGATGTTCGCGGCCGTTTTCTTTGTGTCGATTGGGCTTTTGGTGAATCCGGCGTCGTGCTTGCAGAATTGGGTGGCGATTTTGATTTTGGTGGGTGTTGTGATGTTGGGGAAGTTTTTGAATTGCACGTTTGGGGCGATTGTGTCGGGCGAGACGGTGAAGACGTCGGTGCAGATGGGGATGGGGCTGGCGCAGATTGGTGAATTTGCGTTTATGGTGGCGGTTTTGTATGTGACGACGACGGGTGACCAGACGTGCCCGATGTATGATATTGTGGTTTCGGTTTCGATTTTGACGACGCTCCTCAATCCGTTGATGTTGAAATTGTCGGAGCCGGTGGGCAGTTGGGTGGAGGCGCATATGCCGGGGAAGCTTGCGCAGCGGCTGGAGACGTACCGTGGATTTGTGGCGAAGTATCATGCGACGTCAACGGGTGATGAGGCGCATCGCGAGGTGCGTAATAGCGTTATTGAGCTTGTGGTGATTGCGGTTTTGGAGTTTGCGGTGATGGCGGCGCTTTCCATTTTGAATCGGCGTGATTGGTCGAACTTTTCTGTTTTCTTCAATGCGCACAAGCAAATGTTTTTCTGCTTATTGATGGACATTTTCCTTTT
>CAVIVB010000095.1:0-3381 GCA_963645785.1 bacterium | reverse complement strand
AGCAAATGTTTTTCTGCTTGTTGATGGACATTTTCCTTTTGGCGATGGCCGCGGCGATTTTGAAGATTGCGCGCAATTTGGGCGAGCGCATTGGGCAGATTTTGGTTCCGAATGCGGAAGAGATGTGGCAGCAGGCGATGCGGCGTTTGATTTTGCTGGTTGTTTTGGCGGCGGTTGTGGGCGGCTTTTTGGTTGAGGCGGGTATGATTAATGTGAATTTGGCGCCGTCGGAGTTGTGGGCGAAAGGCGTGATTGCGCTTATTTTGGTTGTGGCGGCGATTTTTGGTTGGCGCTTCTTTGCGAAGGCGAGCCAACGCGCGACGACACGTTTCAATGAGGCGCTTGAAGCGGATGAGCGCATGGCGAAGATTGGCGAAATGCTGACCTTTACGGTGCCGGCGAATGCGCTTCATCGTTTGCAGTTGGATCTTTCTTCGCCCGCGATTGGCGCGACGGTCGTGACGCTCAACATTCGTGCGAAGACGGGTGCGACGATTGTTTCGGTGGAGCGCGATGGCGAGACGATTCGCAATGTGGGCCCGGACCTTGATTTTCGCGTGGGCGATACATTGATTGCGATGGGTGAGAGTTCGCAAATTGCCGCGCTCAAAGATTTGCTCGGCATTACCGCCTGATGAAAAAGGCGCGGCGAATTTTTCTTTGGAGCGTTGTGCTGGGGGTGGGCGCGGCACTTTTTTTCGGCGCGCTTTCGTGGGTTTTTATTGGTTGGGATGCAAGTGGGGCGGATGTGTTTCCAGGGGGTATTACGCTGCGGGATCGGGCGGGCGAAGTGTTGCGTGTGACGCTGGGGAAAGACGATGTTGATTGCCGGCCGACGTATCAAGCCGCGGCAGATGATTGGATTGTGAAGGCGCTTGTTGCGTCCGAGGATGGGCGCTACTTTCAACATCATGGCGTGCGGCCATTCAGCATTTTGCGTGCGGCGTGGCAGAATGTGTTTTATCGGCGGCGGATTTCGGGGGCGTCCACGATTTCAATGCAAGTGACGCGGCTTATTCGTCCGCATCCGAAGACGTTGTGGTGGAAGTGGAAGGAAGCGATTCATGCGCTCAAGATGGAGCGCGCGAAGGATAAGCTTTGGATTCTTTCGCAGTATTTGAATCGCGCGCCGTTTGGTTCAAACTTTGTTGGCGTGGAAGCGGCTGCGCGTGGTTGGTTTGGGCATGGAGCGAAAGATTTGGGGCTGGGCGAGGCGGCACTTTTGGCGGGAATGGTGCAGGCGCCTTCGCGGTTTCGGCCGGACCGCCATTTGGATAAGGCCTTGAAGCGGCGGGATTATGTTTTGGGGCGGATGTTGAAGCTTGGGTTTATTACGGAGGAGCAGATGGCCGCGGCACAATCGGTGGAGCCTGTTGTGAAAAGTGCCGCGCGGCCGTTCCGGGCGCCGTTTTTTTGTGATTATGTTTTATCGCAATTGCCGCGTGAGGTGCGTTTGCGGGGTGGAGATTTTCAGACGTCGCTGGATGCGGATATTCAGGAATTGTGCGAGCGCGGCACTTTTGCCGCGGCGCAGGCGGGTGGGTATTCAACCGCGGCAGTTGTGCTGGATGCGCGGACGGGCGATATTTTGGCGATGACGTGTTCGAGCGATTATGCGAACGCGACGAATGGTCAATTCAATTTGGCGACGGCGATGCGTCCCGCCGGGTCGACATTGAAACCTTTTTTGACGGCGCTTGCGTTTGATTTGGGGCTTGCGACGCCGGAAGAACGCATTTTGGATGCGCCGAAGGCTTACAAGGGATATCGGCCGGCGAACTTTGACGCGGCTTATCGCGGGCGGGTCACGATTCGCGAGGCGCTTGTTTTATCGTTGAATATTCCATTTGTGAAGTTGTTGAATCGCATGACGCCGGAGCGGTTTGCGACGACTTTGCGGGCGCTTGGGTTTACGCATGTTGAGAATGCGTCGACCGAATTGGGGCTGGGGCTCGCGATTGGGAATGCGGAGGTGAGTTTGCTGGAACTTTGCCGCGCGTATCGAGCATTGGCCACGCCGACGAATGGCGTTGTTTCGGCTGAAGCGGCGTATTTGGTGAGCGATATTTTGTCGGGGGCGGAGAGGTCGAGCGCGGCGCTTGGGCATGTTGCGGATGTGGTGACGTCGCGCTTTGCGTGGAAGACGGGGACGTCGAGTGCGTATCGTGATGCGTGGACGATTTTGTGGAATCCAGAGTATGTTGTTGGGGTGTGGTGTGGGCACATTCAAGGTGGGTTTGGCGACCAGAAGTTGGTGGGGGCGAAGGCGGCCGCGCCGCTTGCGTGGAGTTTGGCGAGGGCGCTTTATCCGCAGAATAATGGCCCGTGGTTTCGCGTGCCGACGAATGTGGTGACGCGGCAGATTTGTTCGATGACGGGCATGAAGGCGAATGGGGATTGTCCCGAAGTGGAAATGGGGCGCGCGATTCGGGGGAAAAGTGCCGCGGAACTGTGCACGGCGCACCGTCGCGATGCGAATGGAAAGCTTGTGACGCGAGAAGAAAAGGACGCGGCACTTTCCATTATAAGGCCGGAGGATGGGGCGAAGGTTGAGTTGGTGGAGGGGATGGCCCAGCAGAAGGTGGTCGTGCGCGTCGCGGGGAATGCGGAGGACGAGAAGCTTTGGTGGTTTGTGAATGGGGGCCTCGCAGGCGAGACGAAGGGCTTGGAACCCTTCGTTTGGGGCCCAACCGCCGGAACAAATACAATTACATGCACGACGGTGGAGGGGGCGACGGCATCGATTTCGGTGATTGTAACAGTGCCTTGATGGAGGCGGATTATGAGAGGAGAGACTTGATGCGGAAAATTTTATTTTATTCTCTTGCGGCAGCTTTTGCTGTTGGACTTTGGCTTTATACACATTCCGCGGCTCATCAAATTCGCCGCGTGTTCAAAGAGGTTGCGTCTGTCGCGGAGCGCTTTGAAGGCGAAAGTGTTATGGAATGCGCGATTCGTTCGAAACGTCTTTCCGAATTCGTTGCGCCGAATTGCCACCTCATTGTTCCTGAGCGGTCGCTGGATCAGATTTGGACACGCGAAGATGTTGCAGGCGGGATTCTTGCCTTTCGGTCAAGTGTGAAAAGTCTCCGTGTTGAATTTGCTGCGCTTCAAATTTCTATTCGCTCTGACCATGCTGAAGTTGAAGGAGAAGTCACCTTGGAAGGTCCCTCCACATTCTTTGGAATTGAGGGAACGCCGCAAAGAAAATTTGCCGCGCACTTGAAGAAAGATGATCACGGTAAGTGGCTTTTCACGCGGCTGGAGTTGTTGTTGCACGGGGTCTTTTGAGCCAGAAAAGTGCCGCGGGGGGCTTGTTTTAATGGGGCGCGCGGCAGTTTTGAGGGGGAGAAAATGGTTGGATGAGGGGGGTTCTTTGGG
>CAVIVB010000094.1:0-6325 GCA_963645785.1 bacterium | reverse complement strand
CGCCTCCTGCGCCACCAACTGCCCAACACGCGTAATCTTGAACGCCGTCTTCTTAATCGTCTCACACAACGTCTCAAAATCCGCCCCGCGAATCGTCTGCAACACATGATTCACAACACCCGGACCCGACACCCCCACATTAATCACCGCATCCCCTTCGCTCACACCATGAAACGCCCCCGCCATAAATGGATTGTCATCCGGCGCATTGCACAAAACCACCAACTTCGCACACCCCAATGAATCATGCTCCTTCGTCAGCTCCGCCGTCTCCTTTATAATCTCGCCCATCAACCGCACCGCGTCCATATCAATCCCCGTCTTCGTCGACCCCACATTCACCGACGAACACACCCGCTCCGTCACACGCATCGCCTCCGGAATCGAACGAATCAACAGCTCATCCGCCTTCGTCATCCCCTTCGACACAATCGCCGAATACCCACCAATAAAGTTAATCCCCAGCTTCTTCGCCGCCTTGTCAAGCACCTTGGCAATCTTCACAAAATCTGCCGCGCGCCGACAACACGACGAGCCCACCAACGCCACCGGCGTAATCGACACCCGCTTATTCACAATCGGAACACCAAACTCGCGCCCAATCTCATCACCCGTCCGCACCAAATCTGCCGCGAGCGTCGTAATCTTCTTGTAAATCTTATCGCACGTCCCCTTCACCGTCGACTCCGCACAATCCAAAAGCGAAATGCCCATCGTAATCGTGCGCACATCCAGATTCTCCTCGAGAATCATCTTGTTGGTCTCAAGGACCTCATGAATGTTAATCATCCTCTCGCCCCCTTACACACGGTGCATCTTCTCAAAAATCTCGGACTTCTGACAACGAATCCGCAGCCCAATCTCATTGCCCAACTTCGCCAAATCCTTCCCAACCGTATCAAACGTCTTCTTGCACGCGGCCGCATCAACAATCATCATCATATTGAAAAACCCGCCCACAACCGTTTGCGAGATATCCAATATGTTGATGCGCTCTTTTGCAAGATACGCGCTCACCTGGGCAATAATACCCACTGTGTCCTTACCGACAACTGTAATGATGACCTTTTTCATAACGCCGTATATTATACCATATTTCCGCGGCACTTTCTAGCCCCTTTCTACATCAATTTCTGTCACGCCCCGCCCACAAATCTGCCGCGCTCCCCCACCCCTTCAGCCCAATCCCCCCCATCCATTTAGCCAAATCTTGCCAAGATTTTCCAAAATTAGCCCCTGGAAACACCTGACGAAAGCCGAGGAAGCACCTGACTCCTATCTTTCCCCTACCAAAGAAGCACTCGACCCTGACCATTTTGACTGCGTGAAAACTGCCGCGGAGGGGGATTGAGAATTGGCCGAAAATATGGTATAATATAGGGCATCAAGAAGAAATAGGTTATGACAGCAATCATTGATTACAAAGCAGGCAATTTGACGAGCGTCAAAAATGCGTTTGCGGCGCTGGGCGTTGAGACGATTGTGACGCGCTCGGCCGATGTGATTCGCGCGGCGGAACGCGTCGTGTTCCCCGGCGTGGGCGCGGCAAAATCGGCGATGGCGAACTTGCAGGAGTTGGGGCTCATCGAGGCGGTGAAGTCCGCGGCAGTTTCGGGTAAGCCGTTCCTGGGGATTTGCCTTGGGATGCAGATTTTGTTTGAGCATTCGGAAGAAGATGGCGGCGTGGAGACGCTTGGGATTCTGCCGGGGCGCGTGAAGCGCTTTCCAGATGTGAAAGGTTTCAAGGTTCCGGAGATTGGTTGGAATCAGGTGAACGGGAAGACGGACTATTATTTCGTTCATTCGTATTACGCCGAGAAGTGTCCGTTCACGGTGGGCGTGACGGAATATGCGGGGATTGAATTTACGAGTGCGGTGAAGAAAGGTGCGCTTGTGGCGTATCAATTTCATCCGGAGAAGTCTGGCAAGGCGGGGCTTGAATTGTTGAAGGAGTTTATGTCATGCTAACGAAACGTGTGATACCGTGTCTCGATGTGCGCAAGGGGCGCGTGACGAAGGGCGTGAAGTTCAAGAACAATGTGGACTTAGGCGACCCAGTGGAGATGGCGGTGGGCTATTCGGAAGGCGGCGCGGATGAGCTTGTGGTGTATGATATCACGGCTTCGGCGGAGCGGCGGCCGATTGACATTGGAATGGTCGAGGCGGTCGCGAAGGCGATTCGGATTCCGTTTGCGGTGGGCGGCGGCATTTCGTGCGTGGCGGATATGGAGCGCGTGATTTTGGCGGGGGCCGAGAAGGTGTCCGTCAATTCGCTTGCGGTGAAGCGGCCTGAGATTATTGCGGAGGGCGCGGCGGCGTTTGGGCGGCAGTGCGTCGTGCTGGGGATGGACCCGGTGCGGAGTGCGAAGTGTCCGAGCGGGTATGAAATTACGACGCGTGGGTTTCGTGAGTTCACGGGGATGGATGCGGTTGAATGGGCGAAGCGCGCGGCAGATTTGGGCGCGGGCGAGATTGTGGTCAATTCGGTGGATGCGGATGGGACGCGCGCGGGGTTTGAGCTGGAGATTACGCGCAAGATTGCGGAGGCGGTGGGCGTGCCGGTGGTGGCGTCGGGCGGCGCGGGCAAGCCGGAACATCTCGTCGCGGCCTTTCGTGAAGGCGGTGCGGACGCGGCAATTGTCGCGGGTATGATTCACAGCGGCGAATTTACGATTGGAGAAATTAAACGTGTGATGGCGGCCGCGGGCATTCCAACGCGCCTCACCTACTAACAGAAAAGAAAATTTACAACACCAATAAAAAAGGAAAGAGGAAAAAGTTATGTCAAGGCAATGGATCGCCATTCTGGATTATGGTTCACAATACACGCAGCTGATTGCGCGGCGCATTCGCGAACAGCAAGTTTATTCGGAGATTATTCGCTTCGATACGACCGCGGCAAAATTGCGCGAGAATATGCCGGCGGGCATTATTCTTTCGGGCGGGCCCAATAGCGTGTTTGAAGAAGGCGCGCCGAGTATCGACCCGGAGATTTTCAAGTTGGGCGTGCCGGTCCTCGGCGTGTGCTACGGCATGCAGCTCATGAGCCAGCAGTTGGGCGGTCGCGTCGCGCCGGGCAAGGAACGCGAATATGGCAAGACCGAAATGACGACGACGCCGGACAATGTTTTGTTTGCGGGGCTGCCGCAATCGTTCGTTGTGTGGATGAGCCATGGCGATCGCGTGGCGGAAATTCCGGCGGGCTTTCAAGTTTCGGCGACGAGTGCAAATTGTCCGTACGCGGCGATTCGTGATGAGGCGCGGCGCTTTTACGCGATTCAGTTCCATCCCGAAGTTGTGCACACGCAATATGGCAACCAAATCCTCGGCAACTTCCTCTTCAAGGTTTGCGGGTGCCGCGCCGATTGGAAGCTCACGAGCTGGATTGATGAGACGGTCGAAAAGATTAAGAAGCAAGTCGGCGATGAAGAAGTCGTGCTGGGGCTTTCGGGCGGCGTTGATTCGTCCGTCGTCGCGGTGTTGTTGCATCGTGCGATTGGGCCGCGGCTCCATTGCATTTTTGTTGACAACGGCCTCCTCCGCTACAACGAAGACAAGCAAGTCGAAGAAATGTTCCACGCGAAACTCGGTCTTGATTTGTACGTCGCACATGCCGCGCAACATTTTTATGCCGCGCTCAAGGGCGTTTCCGATCCCGAACAAAAGCGCAAGATTATCGGCCGCGAATTCATCAATGTGTTTGCGGACTGCGCGCGTAAATATAAGAATTGCAAGTTCCTTGGCCAGGGCACGATTTATCCGGACGTCATCGAAAGTTCGCACGCGCTCAAGGGGCCGTCGCAAACGATCAAGAGCCACCACAATGTCGGCGGCCTCCCACCTGATTTGAAGTTCGAGCTTGTCGAGCCGTTGCGCGATTTGTTCAAGGATGAAGTGCGCGCGGTCGGGCGCGTCCTGGGTATGGATTCGGAGCTCCTTGATCGCCAGCCGTTCCCGGGACCAGGCCTCGGCGTGCGCATTCTCGGCGAAGTGACGGAAGAAAAAGTGAGGCTCCTTCAACAGGCCGATTTGCGCGTCCAGGAAGAAGTCAAGAAGCTTCCCGACTACAAAACGATTTGGCAGACGTTCGCGGTTTTGTTGCCGGTCAAATCTGTCGGCGTGATGGGCGACCAGCGCACGTATGAATACACCTGCGCGATTCGGTCTGTCAACTCCATCGATGCGATGACGGCCGACTGGACGCACCTTCCGTACGAGACGCTCGCGACCATGTCGAACCGCATCATCAACGAAGTGCGCGGCATCAATCGCGTCGTCTACGACATTTCGTCGAAGCCACCCGCCACCATCGAATGGGAATAAGGGCGAATGGCGGAGCGGGAAAAATCTGCCGCGCTTGGCAACGTGCGCATTTACTTCGGGGATAACCTCCCCATCTTGCGCACGCTGCCTTCCGCCTCCATCGACCTCATCTACATCGACCCGCCCTTCAACACCGGCCACACCCAATTGCGCACGCGAAAAACTGCCGCGTCCTTTGGCTATGCCGATTCCTTTGATGACTACCTCGGCTTCCTCGAACCGCGTTTGAAGGAGGCGCACCGCTTGTTGAAACCGACGGGCTCGCTCTTCTTCCACATCGACTACCGCGAGGTCCATTACTGCAAAGTCTTGCTCGACACCATCTTCTCACGCGCCTCGTTCATCAACGAAATCATTTGGGCCTACGACTACGGCGCGCGTTCCAAAAAGAAGTGGAGCGCCAAGCACGACAACATCCTGTGGTACGCCAAGGACCCGCGGCACTACACCTTCAATTACGACGAGATGGACCGCATTCCTTACATGGCGCCCGACCTCGTCGGCCCTGAAAAAGCGGCCCGCGGCAAAACCCCAACCGACGTCTGGTGGCACACAATCGTCGCGACCAACTCCCACGAGAAAACGGGCTACGCGACGCAAAAGCCGCGCGGCATTCTCGACCGCATCGTCAAGGTACATTCCAATCCTGGCGACACCACGCTCGACTTCTTCGCCGGCTCTGGTTCCTTCGGGGAAAGTGCCGCGGCCCTCGGCCGCCACGTCATCCTCATCGATCAAAATCCAGATGCGCTCGCCGTCATGAAAAAACGCTTCACCCCTTTTCAAACCGAATTCATTTCCCAAAAGGAGAACGCTCATGGAACAACAAAAGAAAACTGAACGCCTCATGTCACTCGACGCCTTGCGCGGCTTCGACATGCTTTTCATCTCTGGCCTCGCGGGCGTCATCTGCTCGCTCTGCGCCGTTGCGGGTTTCCCCAATTGTGCCCTCGCCCAACAATTCGAACACGTCCCATGGGCTGGCTTTCATTTCGAAGATCTCATCTTCCCGCTCTTCCTTTTCTTGGCCGGCGTCTCGTTCCCCTTCTCGCTTTCAAAACAAATTGCCGCGGGCCGCACCTCCTGGCAAATCCATCGTAAAATCATCCTCCGCGGCGCAATCCTTTTCTTCTTTGGCATGCTGATGGGCGGCGTCCTCAAAGGCTATCCCAACTTCCGCATCCCGAGCGTCCTCGGCCGCATCGGCGTCGCCTGGGCCCTCGCCGCACTCATCCGCGTCCACGTCAAAAAGGTCCTCCCGCGCGCCCTCATCTGCATCGCGCTTCTCGTCGGCTATTGGGCCATCCTCGCCGCCTTCCCCGCCCCCGACTACACTGGCACCGACCCCTTCTCCAAAGAAGGCTGCCTCGTCTGCTACCTCGACCGCACCTTGATGAACAACCACATCTACCGCGCAGGCGTCTACGACCCCGAATCCATCTTCTCCACCTTCCCCGCCATCGTCACGGCCCTCCTCGGCATCTTCGCAGGTGAACTCCTCCGCAAACCCAATTTGAGCGGCGCGAAAAAATCACTGACCCTCGCGCTCTCCGCGGCACTTCTCCTCCTCGCCGGCTACGCCTTCACCTTCCTCATGCCCAGCATCAAAGCCCTCTGGAGCTCCTCCTTCACACTCCTCGCCGCTGGCTACTCCGCGGCACTTCTCGCCCTCTTCTATTATCTCATCGACGTCCGCGGCTTCAAACGTTGGACCTTCCCCCTCCGCGTCGTCGGCATGAACGCCATCACGATTTATCTCGCCCAAAACTTCATTGGCTTCCACAATGTGACATCCATTTTCTTTGGCTGGACGAAACCCCTCCTCGGCGAAGCCTGGGGCGGCCTCTTCTGGAACCTCGGCTACCTCTCCATCGTCTGGCTGTTCTTGTATTTCCTCTATCGCAAGAACATCTTCCTGAAGGTCTAATAAAGGGTTACTGAATCCGGATGCACAATCCGCCGCGCTTGCCGTGATGGAACCGAAGCCCCGTCGGCAATGTCC
>CAVIVB010000093.1:0-6332 GCA_963645785.1 bacterium | reverse complement strand
GAGTGTTGACGATAGTTACCAGCCGGCGCATTGAGGGGGCGGCCCAAGCGGCCAGTGTAGGGCTTCACGTCCTTGCCTACGCGGCGACCAAAGGCTTGCGTCATCGGGCAGGATGTATCACCATGAATGCGCGGAATGAAGAATTCAAGTGTGTCTTCAGGTGGCATGGACCAATTCGTTGTAAAGATCCAACGCGCGTCAGCGTCCGTTTGTGTAGCCGATTTTGTTTCGGCTATTTGCTGGTCGCGCCCCGTAAGGGACTCAGTCAGGGCGTTGTAAAAGCTCGGCGAGCCAATCGCAAAGAAGAAAAGTGCCGCGAGCGCAACGCCTTTCAAGTTTGGAAAATGACGTTCTCGAACGCAACACCAAATGAAGTAGACACCCGTGAAAACAGTGAAAAGGAGCCAGAGGTCAGGCTGATAGAAACTGCCCCAGGCCACTGTCGCGCCAAGAAGAGCCCAATGCCGCCATTTGTTACGCCGCACCGCACGGTCAGCAAGACCAAATGCAAACACGCCATACGTCATCCATTGGAACCAACCCAGGTGACCCGCTGAGAAAAGCGAGAACCAATAACCAGACAACGCCAACAACAACCCACCGCCGTAAGCAGCTAGACGCGAAAGCCCGCGCCCTTTCAAGAAATAGGCTAGCCCCAACGCAGCAAAATAGCCCGCGAGCGCGTATTGCGCCTCTTGCCAAACGTAAGGCGTCGCAATGAAATGTATGAGATCACCCGGCACGAAACGCCCCGTCTCGATCCAACCGTGCCAGAACTTTGCCACGTTCTCCGTGAAGGCGAGCGGATGCCAAATAGGGCAATCCGGCATGACCGGCGCGGCAGAAAGTGACCACGTGCCCCAAAAGATGAACGTGACCAATACCGCATAGACGGCGGTAAAGGACGCGAACCACAGCTGCTTCGTACCGAATTTCATCGCGCTTTTTCGTGCGCCCGTTAGGCGACTTTGCCGAGCGCGATGAGGGCGAACACCATCGCGAAAATCGCGACAGTTTCAATGATGCCGAGCGCGGCAAGGTAGTTCGTGAAGCCTTGGTTGGTCTCAGCCTGCGCATCTGCCGCGGCCGCCGCCGCGCGCCCCTGGAACACCGCCGAAACGCCAATCGCAAGACCCGCAAAAATGCCCGCCACCAACACCGGCACGCCCGAGCCCGCGGCACAATTGCCAACCTTGCCGAGCATCACGAACATCAAAATCATTCCGTACAGCGTCTGCGTAATCGGCGCACCCACGAACGAAAGAAGCAGGAACGGCGCCGGCTTGCCCGCCGCGTAGCACTTCTTCCACGCACCCACCGCGGACGACGCCGCAAAGCCCGTCCCAAGCGCACTGCCCGTACCGGCCAAACCCAAGCAGGCAATCGCGCCCGCCACAATCATTGCTGCATCACTCATTTGTAGTCTCCTTTTAGAGTTGTAGTTTTTGTTTCTTTGTTTCCTAGTTTATATTTAAAAATCCTTACGCGCCGCCTTGCGCTTGAACGGACTAAACTCATAGCCCGACCACGACACGCCCTTGTGGTTCGAAAACTCCAACGTGTTCAAACGCACCGCATGCACCAAAATTGACAAGCCCGCCATCATCAAATTCAAGACGTGCCCAAAGAGCAAAATCAAAACCGTCCCAACCGCGAGAAGCGCCGTCACCCACCACGCGTGTTCACCCGCGAGAAGCCCCGTCGCCATGTTGTTGAAATTCTCCGCAACTTTCACCGACGCCAATCCCACCGCGAACAAACGCACGTACGAAATAATATCACCCAATGCGCTCATAATATTGAGCGGCAACATCCCCAGCTCCGCCCCGCGCGACTTCAATTCATTCGGCTTCAACGTGAATGCAAACACCAAAACAATCGACACGCCAAACACCCAAAATACCGACTTCGGAAACGCGTCAAAAATCCCCACGATCGTATTTGTCACGCAATACATCGAAAAGAGAATTCCCGCCCAACCAAACTCGGCCAGGCACGTCGAATCCGGCGCCTTGCAAATGCCATTCCAAATTCGCGCCAGCATCAAATGCGACACACCAATCGTGAAGCACAAGAACATCATGTTGTGATAACTCGCATCCGCCAGCCACTTCACCGTCGGCCAATCCGCGCACCACGGAATCCCCGCGCCAAACCACGTATTACTCAACAATCCCCACACAATCGTCGCACTCGAAAACACCGTCATCAAAATGACCCACGAATTCGTCCCGAACTTCTTCCACGCCCACAACGTCGCCGCCAAGAAAATCGCACCATACGCGCCATCGCCCACCAGCATCGCAAAGAAAATTGAGAAGTAGCACATGAACGGCACCGACACATCCGCTTCCGTATACGCCGGCATCACGCCCAAGCCCTCAAACAACGCCTTCACTGGCTTGAACAACCGCGGCGGTTCTATCAATGTCGGCGGCGTTTCATCCTCGGCCGGGTCCCTCAACAACACGCCCCAACCATTCGCCTTCACCGCCGCGCGCAACTTCTCCACAAGCGTGACCGGCACCCAACCCGCAATCATCGCAATCGCCCCGCGCGCCCCCATCAATTCCTTCGCCTCTTCAAACGCAATCCGATCTGCCATCTCCGGATACTTCGCCAAAATCGCCTTCTCATCACAACCCGCAATCCGCGCCGTATCCAGCTCAATCGAATGTTCAATCCGTGCAAGCTTCTCTTGCATCTTGCTAAGCCGCATCTCCGGCAACACCTCCGGCACCTCCGCGACGCCCTTCAAATCCACACCCGCCGCGCGAATCTTCTTCACCAATTCCGGATCAAAATCCCCATACGGCTCATACACACGAATCGTCCGCCCCAATTCATCCGCGGCACTTTTCAATTCCTCACGATCCGCGGCCACGCGCAAAATCTCCTCCACCGAATGCACCCGCACCGACTCCGCCGCCACCGTCTCACGCGCCTTCAAAATCAAACGCACCGCCTTCTCCGCATCCTGCGCCGCACCTTCCGCCGCGGCCACCTCCGCCCCTTGCGCCAACCGCAAATCAAAATGCGCCACGCCCAATTCCCTCAATGCCTCCAGCGTCTTTTCCTTCTCGTCGGCCACGCAAATCAGGTCGAGATGTTTCATCTTGATAATCATGCTGCATCCTCCTGCTGTGGCGTCCGCGACTTCGCAATCTTCCCACGCGTCACCGCCGCCGTCTGCTCATCCCCAATCGCAATCTTGATGACCCGAATCGCTTCCTTGCATTCCGGAATCTTCACCTTCTCAAACAAGTTCACCCGCTGCGACGTCTTATGCAATTCCTCCGTCACGCGCCGCTGCTGTTCCTCATAAATCGCCCGCTCGCACTGAAGCGTCAAAATCTGCACCGTCGCCTCCACCGCATCGTCAATCCACGCTGGCGTCGCCCACTTGTCCACGTCTTTTACTTCCGTCTCAATCGAATCAAACGTCGGTATCGTCACGCCCGCAATATTTGCCGCGCCCGTATGCACACCCTTCACCTTCACAAGCCCCGCCAACAACTCCTCATCCGTCGCAAAAAGCCCAACAAGCCCACTCAACGCCTCACGCATCGCGCGTTCCTTCGCTCGCGTCTCCGCCGCCTTCGCAGCAATGGACGCGATCTCGCTTTGCAACTGTTGCTTCTTCAGTTGCAACATCGGCAGAAAGCGCTGGAAACGTTTCAACGCATCCGTCTGCGCCTTCAATTCCGTCTTCGTCAACTTAATCTTCTTAGACATTGACCATATATTATATCATTTTTTCAGCCAAACTGCCATACCCTTTTCAATCCGACTTGGATTGAGCGTGTTGCCCGCAATGACCTTGTTGCGAATCGTGTAATAAGTATCTGCCGCGTTCCATTTCGACCCGGCGAGCGAATGCGCCGTTTTCTCCTTACTGACCATCCCCACATTCGTCCACCCGCGCGCCTTCAATTCCGCCACCGACTTCGGTGCCGCACCCTTCGCGCCCCCTTTATTTACGCCCCCCGCGGCACTTTTCCCACCACCGCTCGAACCACCTTTTTGTGCCGCGACAACTTGCGATAACTTCTTCGAAGTCTTCTTCTTCTCAACGCTCTTCTCATTCTTCCGCGGCACTTTTTCCGCACCCCCACTTCTAGCCCCCGTCTCGCTCGCCCCTTCCTTCTTCACAAGCCAACTAAAAAATCCTCCATTCGAATTTGGCGTCTCGCCCCCGATCGGCACGTTTCGATAGGCCGCGCGCATCACATCCAAATTCCCATACAACACCCTCGCTAAGTACGCATCCGCATTCTTCAACCGCTTCTTTGCCACATCTTCATCCCTCCCCGGCCGCGTCTTCAAACCCAATCGCGCCCGCACCGTCGGCGTCGCAAAAAGCATCCCACACCGCTTCCGCCCACGATGCTTGAACTTGTGCCACTTGTTCGGCGCACCATACGCCACATGCGAATGACACACCACCTTGTCATCACTCAAATGATACATCGCCTGCAACTTCTTCACCAATTCCTTAATCGCCGCCAGCTGCACCACACTCATCGCCTTGTCATGATACCCCACACACTCAATCCCAATCGAAAACTTGTCCACATCCTCCTTCCCCTTCCACATCGAACGCCCCGCATGAAACGCCTCCCGATCACGATCCACAATCCGATACACCCTTCCCACCTCCGTCACACAATAATGCGCCTCGCCACGATCACTCAACTTGTTCAAACTACTCCGCTCCGGCGCCTCCGTCGTATGTAGCACAATCAACTCCGTCGACTTCCTCACGGACCTCTCGCCATTACGCGGCGACCGATATCGATTCGAGATATCCAACCCAAAAACTGCCGCGGGACAAAGCACCACCGCGAGGATTGTCAGAATCCTCGTCCGCACAATCGACACCTTGTCCTTTAACATAAGTATATTATACCATATTTCCGCGCCAAATACCACAACAAATCCGCCACAAATCTCCCGCGCTCTCACGAGAGAGAGTCAATCCTCCCCTTTGTCCGCGGCACTTTTTCCGCGTCAAACCCCATCCTTTAGTCAAGAACCTTAAAGGTCGGCCCCTCGCCCGAATAGGAGTCAAGCCCGCCAAACACAGCCCCGTCCCCCCCTTCGCTCTCCCGCGCCGCCACACTCTTAATCTTCGGCCGCATGCCAAACAAAACCGTCCCCAACCGCACCCACGTCGCACCTTCCTCGATCGCGACCTCGTAATCCCCACTCATGCCCATCGAAAGCCGCGGCAATCCAATGTTGAGTTGTGCCTCCAATCGATCGCGTAATTCACGCAACTTCCTAAAGTATGGACGCGAATCTTCAGCCTTCTCCGAATAGGGTGCCATCGTCATGAGCCCCTCCACCGTCAAGCGCGGGCACGCCTCCAAAATATGCGTCAGACTCTCCTCCACTTCCTCCGGCTTCATCCCACTCTTGGACTTCTCACCCGAGACATTGACCTCAAGAAGAATCCGCGGCGAAAGCCCCATCTCGTCTGCCACACGCTGAATCTTGTCGGCCAAATGAATAGAATCAACCGAGTGAATGTAGTCAAAAAGCATCAGCGCATGGCGCACCTTATTCGCCTGCAAATGCCCAATCAAATGCCATTCAGGCCCCGTCACAGACGCCGACTTCTTCCACGCCGCCTCCTGCACCTTGTTCTCCCCAACCATGTGAAGCCCCGCTCGCCACGCGTCTTGCACAACCTCCGGCCCATGCGTCTTCGTCACCGCCACAATCTCAACTTCACTCACATCACGATGCGCCCGCGCACAAGCCGCGGCAATTTTTCCCCGCACACGTTCTAGAGTCGCTTCAAAGTCTTCCATGCCAAATAAACTCCTTTCACCTAGACATCAATCTTGATAATCTTACGAATGATCAGCCATCCAAGCGTAATCAAAACAATCATCGCAAGAAGCGCCATCACACCCGGCAGACTACAGAAAAAAGGTATCATCATCTTAGGTTTGATGATCGTCATCACAACCCCCAAAAAAATCGGCATCGCGGAAACAATGATGCCCTGCAAGCGGCCTTGCGCAGTCATCGTGCGCACCTTGCGCTCAATCCGTTGGCGGCCACGAATGGTCTCAGAAATCTTATCGAAAATCTCCGTCACATTGCCACCCGTCTTGCGACTAATGAGAATGGCCGATGTCACAAGCGTCAAATCATCCGACCCAACACGCTCAGCCATCGACTCAAGCGCGTCCTCAAAACTCATGCCAATACGCAGTTGTTGTTGAAGAATTTGGAATTCTTCGCTCATCGGTTTTTCACCTTGATCAACAACGGAATCAAAAGCTTGCGAAATGGAAAAGCCCGCACGCAATGCATTGGAC
>CAVIVB010000092.1:0-6345 GCA_963645785.1 bacterium | reverse complement strand
GGATACCCTTTTTGGGGCGAGATGTGCCGCGATTCTTTACATAAGGCGGAAAAGTTTTTGAGATTTTGGGTTGAATTTTGGGCGGATTTATGGTATAATTTACAGCCAATGAAAGCCAAAGTGTCGTCAGAGATTGAGGTGCTGCAGGAGATTACTTCTGCGGTGGTGCGTGAACGCAATGTTCGCCTGTTGCTAAGCGAGGTCCTTGAGGTCCTTGAACGGAGCATGGGGATGTTGCGCGGCACATTTACATTGCTGGAAGGTGAGGAGTTGCGGATTGAGGCGACGACGAAAAGTTTGAACGCGGAAGAGCGTGCGCTGGGGCGTTATCACATTGGCGAAGGGATTACGGGGCTTGTCGCCAAGACGGGGAAGAGCGAAGTGGTGGCGGATGTGCGGAAGGACAAGCGGTTTTTGAACAAGACGAAGGCGCGGTCTGTGGATGAGGCGCTCGCGTTTATTTGTGTGCCGCTCATTCATTTGGGGCAGGTGATTGGGACGTTGTCGGTGGATCGTGAGATGAGCGCGGATACGGATGCGCTACAGAAGGATGTGGCCTTGCTTGAAATCATCGCGAACATCACGGCGGAAGCGGCGGCGGTGTGCCGTGAAGAGTGCGCGGAGCATGAGGCATTGGTTGAGGAAAATCGGAAGTTGCGCGACATGCTTTCTGACCATCCGGGGCGCTTGATTGGGAACTGCCGCGAGATGCTTTCCGTGTATGAACAGATTCGGCAAGTGGCACCGAGCGGTGCGACGGTGTTGATTCGTGGGTCAAGTGGGACGGGTAAGGAGCTTGTGGCGCGTGCGATTCAGGGGTTATCCGAGCGGAAAGACAAGCCGTTTGTGGTACTCAATTGCGCGGCACTTCCAGAGGCGCTCGTGGAAAGTGAGTTGTTTGGGCACGAGAAGGGGGCATTCACGGATGCGCGGGAGCGGCGGATTGGACGTGCAGAGGCGGCAAATGGCGGGACGTTGTTCTTGGACGAGATTGGCGATTTGTCGATTCCGGTGCAGGTGAAGTTGCTGAGATTCTTGCAGGAGAGGACATTCTCGCGCGTGGGGTCGAACGAAGAATTGAAGAGCGATGTGAGGTTTATTGCGGCGACAAGTCGGAACTTGGAAGACTTGATGGCGAAGAAATTGTTCCGCGAAGACTTGTATTATCGGCTGTCGGTGTTTCCGATTACGGTGCCGGATTTGGCGCAACGGTCTGGGGATATTATATTGCTCGCGCAACATTTCTTGTCGAAGATGAGTGTGAAGTATGGGAAGGATGTGACGAAGTTGTCGGCGCCAGCGATCAATATGTTGCAGGCGTATCAGTGGCCTGGGAATGTGCGTGAATTGGAGAATTGCATTGAGCGTGCGGTGTTGACGGCGAAGGACGATTGCATTCATAGTTATAATTTGCCGCCGGCGTTGCAGTGCGAGGAGTTTGCTGAGGATCCGTTTCGTCCAGATTCGACAATGACGCTCGATGAACAGCTCTCGGCGGTGGAGAAACGGATTTTGGAAGGGGCGCTCAAGCGGCACAATGGGAATCGTTCGGCGGCGGGGCGTGAGCTTGGAGTTTCGCCGCGGATGATGAATTACCGCTTGAATCGAGCGGGGATTAACAACTAGATTTTGAACAATTAGAAAACAACTCTAAAGAAAAGAAAGAGGAAAACAAATGAAGGTAGCAGGATGTTTGAGTGTGGCCGCGGCAGTTTTTGCTGGGGCTGTGTGCGCGGATCAGTTTGGTGCGCCGCCAGATGCGAAACATGCGTGGGCGGTGCATGATGATAATCGGCCGGGCGTGAAGAAAATTGCCGCGGAGGCGGGGAAGGTGCCGTCGGATGCGAAGGTTTTGTTTGATGGGACGGCGAAGTCCATTCAAGAGAATTGGTGCGATTCGAAGGGTGAGGCGACGAAGTGGACGGTGGATGAGAAGGGCGATTTGATTTCTGTCGCGGGGGCTGGATACATTTTTTCGAAGGGGAAATATTCGGACTTTCAATTGCATGTGGAGTGGGCGTCGCCTGCGCAGGTGCAGGGGATGGGCCAGGGGCGTGGGAATTCGGGCGTCTTTATGATGGGGAATTACGAGGTGCAGGTGCTCGATTCGTATGAGACAGATCCAGATGCAGTTGGCGGGAATAAGAATCCGAATTATCCGGATGGGATTGCGGGCGCTGTGTATGGCCAGAATCCGCCGCTTGTAAATCCGTGCCGTGCGCCAGGTGAGTTCAATTCTTACGACATTATTTTCCATGCTCCGATTGAGAATGAGAAGGGGGACGTGACGCGGCCGGCGACGTTGACGCTCCTGTTCAATGGGGTTGTGGTGCAGGATCATTGGCAGTTTGATGGGCCGACTGGCTGGCGGCAGCGGGCGACGTACAAGCGGATGCGGGCCGATACGGGCTTGGTGCGCGAGGCGAAGATGCCGATTGCGTTCCAGGACCATGGCAATCCGGTGCATTATCGCAATGTGTGGATTCGTGAATTGCCGCGGCCGGAGGATAATCAGGTGCATGGCAATTATTATGCGAAGGAAGAAAAGGTCGCAGAATTGCGCAAGGCGATCGCGGACAAGCTGGAAGGCGAGTACAATGCGAAGTTTGGAAGCGCGAAGGTTGGCCTCAAGTTGCTGGAGGCGTGGCGCCTTGTTGGGTATGAGTCGACGCCGGCGCGCTTGGCGAGAGTGAAGGATTTGGAGAATCAATACCTCGCGGCGATTAAGGATTGCACAAAGCGATCGGAGGCGGATGTGTTTGGTGTTGAGACATGGCACCTGTGTTATTACTATGACGAGCTTGTGACGGCGGGTTTGACGACGAAGGAAAATGCGGTTTACAAGAAGCTTTCGTCGTTGAAGGACTAAAGGAAAGAAGGAAGGAATTCGCAAATGAAGAGGGCGTACATGTGCAGTGGCGCGGCAGTTTTGGCCGTGGTGGTGGGGATGTTTGTGTCGGGCTGTTTTACGATTCGCGAGACGGAATACCCCACGACGCAGATGTCGCCCTTGGCGAGTTCGGTTACAAATTGCACGGTGGTGTTGCGCGGGTATGAGGCGACCGTCACTGAAGTGGTGTGGGTGACGGGTTATGAGACGGTGTATGTGCCGGGTTCGTATGGCCCGCGGCACTATCATCCAGGCGGATTCACGACCGTACGCACGACAACGGGCGTGCCGCAAACACGTCAGACCGATGTTTTCTTTGAACGCGCCAAGAACTTGATGGAATCGAGTGGATTCAATGTGATGGCAAATCCCGCGGATTACATCGTGGAAGTCAAGTTTTCCGGGCCGTATGAAGAGGCGAATGATGATTCGCTGCGGGCGTTGTGGTGGCTGTGTTCCATCTTCACGTATGATGACTTTGGGATGGGCTGGGGCGCGAAGATGAAGATTTACGATAATCACACGGGGCGGCTTTTGTTTAGTCGTGATTATAGCCAGCGTTATGAGGTTTCAATGTTCTCGCCAATCCCGCTTTTTGGAATTGCGTGCTATGATAAGACGGAGCCAGACTACGCCAAAAGCTGGTGTTTGTCGGCGTTGACAGATCGTGTGACGGCGGATGCGAGCGCGTTTTTGATAAGCCTGGCAACGCCTTCAAATTGATACATCCCAAATAAATCACCCTGAGAAAGCACGCGTTTTCTAGGGCAATTGCAACCATTTTGCAGGGCAATTGTAGCCATTTCTCTGGGGAAAAATTTCCGCGGCACTTTTTGCGGGGCTTGGTTAGTCCGCGAGGCGAATGGAAGATGCGCCGGCCGTTGGGCGAGGTTTGAAGATGACGCCGTTTTCGATGTCCTTGCACATGTTGTAGACATCGGTCCAAGTTGTGATGCGGTCGTCGCGATTTTTGACGAGCATGGCTTCCAGGAGTTGGGCGAAGCCTTGTGAAAGCTCGGGGCGATAGAACCGCGGGTCACGAGCTTGCATGGCTTCATCGCAATGGGCGCGCATGGTAGCGTCATTGTCAAGGCCAGGAAATAGAACGCGGCCTGTCGCCAGATGGTAAAGCGTCGCGCCAAGGGAATAAATATCGGTGCGGCAATCGAGTTCGACATCGCCGTAAATTTGCTCGGGCGAAATGTAGGCGGGCGTGCCCGTTACGTGATCGGGCACTTCCTTGACGCCACCTTCCAAGTCCTTGAACTCGTAGGAGATGCCAAGATCAGTGAGCTTAACCTCGCCTTCCGTGTTGATCATAATATTTTCGGGCTTGATATCGCAATGCACGATGCCAAAATCATTCCAAGCATAATCGAGCGCGACCGCGACAGATTGGCAAATGAGGAGGCAATCTTCTTCCTTGACGTGCTGCTTACGCTTGAGCAAATCCGCGAATGTGTAGCCATCCACGTACTCCATCACGAGGAACCAATTGCCATTTCCATTGTTGAAAGCGTAGGCCTCCACGATGCCCGGGTGGCGCAACTTCTCCATATTGCGCTCTTCCGCCCGAAATGCCCGCACATCTTCGCCGCGCTCCGCGTATTCACGATTCAAAATCTTGACGGCGACCAACCGCTGATTGGCAATGTCCCACGCCTTCCACACAGTCGACATGCCGCCCACGCCAATCTTTTTGATAAGCTTCAATCCCGGGATCTTGAGGATCCGGCTACGAACCGTCAACTGTTCGGTTGGGTATTCTGGTTTCAGTTGATCTTCCATGCATTCAACTTTCGATGGAGTGTGCGCCGCGAGATACCGAGAATCTCCGCGGCCTTTGATTTATTTCCTTTGCACGATTCGATGGTAGAAAGGATGCGTTCTTTTTCAATGTCTTCAAGCGTGCTCGAACTTGTCGTCACCGCGGCAGATTGGGTCGGTGCAATTGTGGGCGTTGCGCGCACTTCCATGGGCACATCGTCGGCCGTCAACTTCTCGCCCATCGCGAGTACGACCATCTTTTCAATGACATTCCTGAGTTGCCGCACATTGCCCGGCCACGAATAATCCTCGAGCATCTTCAACGCCGGCGCTTCAATACCTTTCACGCGCCCACCATTCTCCGCGGCAAATTCCTTCAAGAAGCGCGACACGAGAAGGGCAATATCGCCTGGCCGATCCTTCAATGCGGGCAAATGAATGTCAATCACATTCAGCCGATAATAAAGGTCCTCACGAAACTTTCCTTCCGCGACATATTTCGCCAAGTCCCGATTCGTGGCCGCCACAATGCGGATATCGGCCTTGATGTCTTCCGTCCCACCCACGCGTTGGAATGTGCGCGTTTCCAAGACCCGCAACAACTTCACTTGCGTCGAAGGATCAATCTCCGAAATTTCATCGAGGAACAACGTGCCGCCACTCGCCGCTTCAAACCGCCCAATCTTCTGGCGAATCGCATCCGTGAATGCGCCTTTTTCATGGCCGAACAATTCGCTCTCGAGCAAGGTCGCGGAAAGCGCGGCACATTCCACCGCCACAAACGGCCCACTCGCGCGCGGCGACAACGAATGCAACGCATGCGCCACCAATTCCTTACCCGTCCCACTCGGCCCTTCAATCAATACATTTGCCGCGGACGGTGCGGCCTGCCGAATAAGCTGGTAAACCTTCTGCATTGCCGGCGAACGCCCCGTGAAATCCGCCAGCCGCCCATCCAATTGCGACTTCAAATCGTTGACTTGCTGTTCCAAATTGCGCGTGCGAATCGCCTTGTCCACCCGCATCTCGAGCTGATCCAAATCCGTAATCGGCTTCGTCAAGAAATCATCCGCGCCATCCTTCATCGCCGCGACCGCGAGGTCCACCGTGCCATACGCCGTCAACAACATGCACGCCATCGCGGGGTTCGCGGCCTTCGCCTTCTTCAACAATGAAATCCCATCCTCGCCCGGCATGCGCACATCCGAAATCATCAACGCCAAATCAGGATTCGCCGCGATCGCGCTCATCGCCTGCTGCGCATCTGCCGCGGTCAAGCACTCATACTTCGCGCCCAGCACCTTCGCCATCACATCGCGCGTCGGCTTTTCATCATCTACAATCAGGACTTTCGCTTTCATTTGAGCTCCCTGATTCGCCGCTCCAACCGCGGCAGTTTGACCGTGAAAACCGTTCCCTCGTTCACCTTCGACTCGGCCCCAATCGTCCCGCCATGATCATGCACAATCCGCGACGAAATCATCAAACCCAAGCCCGAGCCTTTCTCCTTTGTCGTGCGATGTGCCTCAAATAAATGCGCGAGTTGCTCCGCCGTCATCCCATGTCCCGAATCGCGGAACGCAATCGCCACATCATTATCATCTGCCGTCACCGCAATTGAAATTGTCCCGCCATCCTGCATCGCCTCAAGCGCGTTCTTAATCAAATTGAAATACACTTGCTCCATC
>CAVIVB010000091.1:0-6393 GCA_963645785.1 bacterium | reverse complement strand
ACCCTTCCGCCCTTTGTACCCACTATGCCCACACTTGTCGCACCCCGCGCCATGATACATCTGCTCCGGCATCGTCTTCGCAATCTGCCCCAGCATCTTAATCTCGCGCTCCGTCGGCGTGTACGCCTCCTTGCAATTCTCACAAATCGCACGCACCAACCGCTGCGCCATCGCCGCACGCAACGCCGACGCCACCAAAAACGGCTTCACGCCAATATCCAACAAACGCGTCACCGCACTCGGCGCATCATTCGTATGCAACGTCGAAAATACCAAGTGACCCGTCAACGCCGCCTCCATCGCAATGTCCGCCGTCTCCGCATCACGAATTTCGCCAATCATCACGATGTTCGGCGCCTGACGCAAAATCGAACGCAACGCCGCGCTAAAGTCCAGCCCCACATCCTTATTCACCTGCACCTGATTGATACCGCTCATCTGATATTCAACCGGGTCCTCAACCGTAATAAGCTTCTTGTCCGGCGTATTAATCTGCCCCAAGCACGCATACAACGTCGTCGTCTTACCAGACCCCGTCGGACCCGTCACCAGCACCACGCCGTCTGGCAACTTGATCAGCCGCTCAAACGTCGCCTGGTCATCCGTCAAAAACCCGAGCTGCGGCAAACCCAAGGACAAATTCGACTTATCCAAAATACGCATGACGATCGACTCGCCATGATTCGTCGGCACCGAGCTCACACGCAAGTCCAAATCCTTCCCGCCCACCGTAATCTGAATACGCCCATCCTGCGGGATGCGCTTCTCAGAAATCTTCATCTTCGACATAATCTTGATGCGCGACAAAATTGCACTCTGCAACCTCTTCGGCGGCGAGTCCATCTTCCTCAAGGCACCATCAATTCGATACCGAACCCTAAATTCTTTCTCCATCGGCTCCAGGTGAATATCCGACGCCTTCATCTTGATTGCCGTCGTAATAATCATCGTCGCCAATTTAATGACCGGCGCGTCATCACCCGTCGCATCCTCCCCGCCCATGATCTCATCACGCGTCTGAACATCCGTCGTATCCTCCATCGCATACAACTTGTTCATCGCCGTCTTCACCTCTTCGCGCGGCGAAATCACAGCCTCCACATCTCGCCCATGCAGCACATACCGAAGAGAGTCAATCGTGTCATACGCCATCGGATCCGACAACGCCACCGTGATCGATTCCTCATCCGCCACAACCGGCACAACAGCGTATTTCTTGGCGATTTCAGCCGGTATCTCCTTCGTCACCTCAGGCCGAATTGCATCCGCATTGATGTGACAATACTTCAGCCCAAACTGGTCCGCCACCGTCCCAAGGACATCATCCTCGGTCAGCACGCCGCCAGCTACGAGCACATCCAAAGTCGTCTCATTCGCTGCCTTCATCGATTGCGCGGCATTCGTCACTTGCTCTTGCGTGACAAACCCTCGCTCTGTCAAAAGCTGCAGTACGTATTCGTCATTACTTGTCATTGCACTGTGTAGTATACCATATTTCAGACCAAAAAGCTAGCACAAAATGTTGCGCGACAAAATTTCTGCCGCGCCTCGCGCCTGCTGCCTCACCGCTCAAAACCTATTTCCCGGGATAATGAATGAGGGATTCAACGGCGTAGGGCGCAAGCTTGCCATGCCGCGCGTCAAAGCCATCGAGCTCCAACGCAAACACCATCTTCACGACCTTGCCGCCGAGCCGTTCCACAAGCCGCGCGCCCGCAAGCGCCGTGCCGCCCGTCGCGAGGAGGTCGTCCACGATAATGGCTTTTTCGCCCTTTGAGACGGCGTCCTTGTGCATGTGCACCGTTGCCCGACCATACTCCAAATCGTAATCTTCGTGAATCGTCTCACGCGGCAGTTTTCCTGGCTTACGGATTGGCACGAACGCCTTTCCCATGCGGTCAGCAAGTGCCGCGCCAAAAATGAAGCCACGCGATTCAGGCGCCACTATCAAATCAAAGTCTACGCCTTTCAACGCCTTCACAAAAAGGTCAATCGAAAGACGAAAGCCTTCAGCCGTATCAAAGATGCCAGTGACATCACGAAAGAGGACGCCCGGCTTGGGGAAGTCCGGAATGGAGTGGACGCAAGAAGCGAGGCGCTGGACGTCACCGTCCGCGGAGGAGCTTGTGTTCATAGGTAGATTTATTTCTTCGGCCAGAATTTATCCGTGAGTTTCGACGGTATGCCGACTTCCGTCTTCTCAAAATTATCGGCCAGAATCTTCCAGCCGAGATCAAGCGCATCTTCAAGCGAAATGTTGACGGACAAGTCCATCATATTCTTTTCAAACGCGGCACCATACGCCAAGAGTTTTTGGTCCCACGCAGACATCTTGAAGCCCATCGATTGCTTCTCGATTGTCTCCTTGTATTGCGCGTAAAGCTTAATCATCGCGTCCATCACCGTGCGGTGGTCTTCTCGCGTATTCTTATTGACCTGCTGTTTCAAACGCGACAGCGAACCAAACGGCTCAATGCGCCCATTGCGCAAGTAGAACTGGCCTTCCGTGATATAGCCCGTGTTGTCTGGCACCGGGTGCGTGACGTCATCGCCCGGCATCGTCGTCACCGCCAAAATCGTGATCGATCCCGCCCCATCAAAGTCAACCGCCTTCTCATACCGCGACGCCAACTGCGAATACAAATCGCCCGGATAGCCACGGTTCGAAGGAATCTGTTCCATCGTAATGGCAATCTCCTTGAGCGCATCCGCAAACGACGTCATGTCCGTCAACAAGACAAGCACATCCTTGCCTTTCAACGCAAACTTCTCCGCCACCGCAAGCGACACATCCGGCACCAGCATGCACTCCACCGTCGGATCTGCCGCGGTATGAACAAACATCACCGTCTTCGCCAACGCCCCCGACTTGTCGAGCGTATTGCGGAACTTCAAATACTCGTCGTACTTCAATCCCATCCCGCCAATCACAATCACGTCCGAGTCCGCCTGCAACGCAATGCGCGCCAACAGCTCATTGTACGGCTCACCCGCACGCGCAAAAATCGGCAACTTCTGCGACTTCACAAGCGAATTGAACAAGTCAATCATCGGAATGTTCGTGCGCACCATCTTGTTCGGCATAATGCGCTTGGCGGGATTCACCGACGGCTGACCAATCGGCGACGGATTTTCCGTAATCGCAGGCCCCCCATCACGCGGCACACCCGCACCCGTAAACGCACGCCCAAGAAGCGCATCCGAAAACGGAATCTTCATCGTCTCGCCCAAAAACCGAACATGTGCCGCGGTATCGACGCCACGCGCACCCGCAAAAATCTGCAACGTCACATTCGGCCCATCAAGCTTAATCACCTGCGCCAAGGACGTCCCCGCGCGCGACTCAATTTCCGCAATCTCCCCATACTTCACGCCCTCGGCCCGCAGCGTCGCCACCGACCCCGAAAGCGCGTCAATCTTGTGATAAATCTTGTTGTTGAACATCGTCTAACCTCCTTCTCAAGTATGGATTTCCGTATCGCTCGACGCGGCAATTTTCCCTGTCAGAATCGTCTTCATCGAGGCAAACTCTGACGAATCAAACGGCTTATCATTCCAGTCAATGAACGTCTGCTGCAAGTCCATAAAGAACGCACGCGTCTGGTCCTTATCCTTGAACGAATACGCCGCGAGAATCGCCTTCTCCACCATGTCGAACATCTCGCGTTGCCGCGCGACCGGCGTCGTCGCATCCGATTCACTAAACGCATTCTGCTGCAAATACACCGCATCCAAAAACTCGGCCTTCAGATATGTCGTGAAGTCCTCAATCGAAGTCCCTTCTTCGCCGACGACCTTCATCATCTGCCCAATCTCGTTGCCCTTGCGCAAAATGCCGCGCGCACGCTCCACACGCGATTGCTCAATCACCGAATTGTAATGGCTCCACGAATCCAGCGGGTCAATCGCCGGATACCTCCGCGCATCCGAACGCGCACGCGACAACCCATGAAACCCGCCCACAACCTTCAACGTCGCTTGCGTCACAGGCTCATCAAAATTGCCGCCCGCCGGCGATACCGTCCCACCAATCGTGACCGACCCAATCGACCCATCCTTCAGCTTCACACGCCCCGCTCGCTCATAAAATGCCGCGATACGCGATTCCAAATAGGCCGGAAACGCTTCTTCGCCCGGAATCTCCTCAAGCCGCCCCGAAAGTTCACGCATCGCCTGCGCCCAACGCGACGTCGAATCCGCGAGCACCAACACGTTCAACCCCATCTGCCGGAAGTACTCCGCAAGCGTCACCGCCGTGTACACCGAAGCCTCACGCGACGCCACCGGCATCGACGACGTATTACAAATAATAATCGTCCGCTTCATCAGCGACTGCCCCGTCTTCGGGTCCTTGATCTCTGGAAACTCCTTCAACGTCTCCACAACCTCGCCCGCACGTTCGCCGCACGCCGCAGAAATCACAACGTCCACCTTCGCATACCGCGCCGTCGTCTGCTGCAACACCGTCTTGCCCGCACCAAACGGACCCGGAATGCAGTACGTACCGCCCACCGCAACAGGGAAGAACGTGTCAATCGTCCGCACCGTCGTCTCAAGCGTCTCCGTCGGCTCCAACCGCTCCACAAAACATTTGATCGGCACCTTCACCGGCCAACGCTGCATCATCTGCACCTTGACCTCTTTGCCCGCATCATCCACCAAGGTCGCGATATCCTCCGTCACCGTGTAATCGCCCGCCGACGCCAAACTCTTCACCGTATAAACGCCGCGGAACGCAAACGGCACCATAATCTTGTGACCCGGCATCGTCTTGTTATCGAAAATACCTTCCGTCACCCAACCAAGCGCCTCGCCTGCCGTCACACGCGCACCCACCTCCGCCGTCGGATGCCAGTCCCACTTCTTCTCACGCGGCAACGCACTCAAATACATCCCACGTTGCAAGAAGAATCCCGCATCCTTCGAAATCTTGCTCGCCTCTTTCGCAAGCTCCCCAAGCGGATTCTGCAACCCGTCATACACCTGCGCCAACATCCCAGGCCCCAATTCCGCCGCGAGCAACTCGCCCGTAAATTCAACCCGGTCATCCACCGCCAAATCCGTCGTCGCATCGAACACCTGCATATCGCACCGCGTCCCACGCACGCGCACAATCTCCGCCATCAGCCGCTTGTCCCCACACCTCGCATAGCCGACTTCATTCTGCGCAACCGCCCCATCAAATACGACGGTAATCATGTTGCCATTGACACCCGCAATTCTGCCTGTTGTCATTTCTTGTTCTCCGTTTCAAAATTCTTTGGGTCAAACTTCGTCTCCGCCGTCAAGCGGTCAAACGCCGCATTCCCTTTCTCTTGTGAAATCTTCGTCCGCCGCAAGGCAATCCTCAGCCTCACCGCATACGTCTCAAGCGCACCCACGCCCAACGGCGCCGCCACACTCGTCAATTCCGCCGCGGCATCCCACCACACACGGTCCAACATCTCATCCCGCTTGGCAACGTCCCTCTCTTGAAAACACGCCAGCACGCGCCCCTTCCAATAAAGCGAACACCCCTCAGCCGGCCGCTTGTATTTCTCCCCACCTCGCGCCTCCGCCATCGCATTCCGCAACTGCACATCCAAGTCCACCCACTTCGCACTCCGCGGCACTTTTTCCTCCCCTCCGCAAAGCCCCACAAACGCCTCCCACGTCAAGGGAGAGGCCGCGCCAAATGCCAATGCTGGCAAACTCGATACTAAATAATCCGTACTCATTTGACAAGCTTCGCCAAGTCCGGCCGCAGCCGCTTCGCAAGCTCCTCCGTCAAAACTTCTCCCGTGAACGCATGCTCCACACGCCCACCATCCGTCTTCACAGAAAAGCCCGTCCCAAGCGTCTCATCCATCACAACCGTCAAATTCTTCTTTGATGCCAGCTGCGCCTTCAAAGCCCCAACAAGCTTCTCACGACACGCAATCTCCGCGTCAAGCGTCACATCCTTCACGGCCTCCGCAACAAGCCCACACACCACCTTCTCATCCGAAAGTGCCGCGTCCACATCCTTCGCAAGCGCCTTCTCCAACAACGTTGTCACCGCCGTTTCAACCTTCAAAACAGTGTCCCGCGCCGCCTGACGAATCGTCTCCGCCGCACGCGCCGAATAGTCCGCGGCACTCTTTTCTGCGGCAATCTTCGCCTTCGCCGCTTCTTCCTGAGCAGCCCTAACAATCTCCAACGCCCGCTTTTTCGCGTCAGAAATGATCCCATCCGCCGTCGCCTGCGCCTTTTCAACGCCGTCGCGGTTTATCTTCTCAAGCAAACTTTGCAAGTCTTCTGCCATAACCTTCTCCTATTAAGGGAATTACAAACTATGATTATAACATATTTTCGTCCGCCGCGCAAGGGGGTATTTTCATCCCGCCATTTGTCAAAGATCAATGCCACCACCAT
>CAVIVB010000090.1:625-6395 GCA_963645785.1 bacterium | reverse complement strand
TTATAGTGGTCTGGGTCGCGATTTTCGAGGATGGCGAGCGCTTCGCAGACTTCATTGGCGTTGCCGACGGCGTAGCCGAGGGGCGCGTTCATATCGGTGACGAGCGCGGCGACTTTGCGGCCGGCGGCACGTGCGCCCGAGACGAGGGAGGCCGCGAGGGCTTTGGCGTCGTCGAGTGTTTTCATGAAGGTGCCAGAGCCGCACTTGACGTCGAAGACAAGCGTGTCCGAGCCTTCCGCGAGTTTCTTGGAAAGGATGGAACCCGTGATGAGCGGGATGGACGCGACCGTGCCCGTGACATCGCGCAAGGCATACATCTTCTTGTCGGCAGGCGTAATCTCACTTGTCTGCAACGCCATCGCGACCCCTGCCTCTGCCACGACCCGTTGAAAATCCTCCAACGAAAGCGATGCGTTATAGCCTGGAATCGTCTCGAGCTTATCTGCCGTGCCACCCGTCAATCCTAGCCCCCGCCCCGTCAGCGACGGTACACACACGCCACACGCGGCCGCGAGCGGTTGAATGATGAGCGAAAGCTTATCGCCCACGCCACCCGTCGAATGTTTATCCGCTGTCGGCTTGTCCCATTCAAGACTCCGCCCCGAATCCTTCATCGCGAGCGTCAAATCCGCCGTTTCGCGCGCATTCATCCCTCGGCAGCAAATCGCCATCATAAACGCGCTCATTTGGTAGTCCGGGACTTCACCCCGCACGAATCCATCAACAAATTCACGTATTTCCGCAGTCGTGAGGACATGGCCTTCACGCTTCTTGTCTAGTATGAGTTTTGCAATCATGTAGATATTATACCATATTCTGGTCCAAAAGTATAGTGCAAAATCATAAAATCTCCCCCTACACAGACGGGCGAAAATATGGTATAATATACGGCATGAAGATTTCGAATGAACAGTTGAAGCTTGCCTCGGACACGGTGCGGTGCCTCTGCGCAGACATGGTTGAGAAGGCGAACTCGGGTCACCCGGGTGTTGCGATGGGCATGGCGGACCTTGCGTGCACGTTGTGGCTCAAGCGTTTGATGGTCGATCCGCTCGACCCGAAGTGGTATGGGCGCGACCGCCTGGTATTCTCGGGCGGGCACGCGAGCTCGCTCATCTACGCGCTTTTCCACCTTTCCGGCATGGGCAATGTGACGATGGACGAGCTCAAGGCGTTTCGTCAGTTTGGTTCGCGTTGCGCGGGGCACCCCGAACGCAACCTAATGCCGGGCGTGGAAGTGACGACGGGTCCGCTTGGCCAAGGCATTGCGATGGGCGTGGGGCTTGCGCTCGCGGCGAAGAAGGCGAAGACGGGCAACCACACGTGGGTTTTCTGCGGCGATGGCGACATGGAAGAAGGCATTTCGCATGAAGCGTGCAGCTGGGCGGGCGCGATGAAGCTCGACGATCTCACGCTTGTCTACGACTCGAACAAGATCACGATTGAAGGCGACACGGCGCTTGCGATGAATGACGATGTCAAGAAGCGCTTTGAATCGTATGGCTGGCGCGTCATCACGTGCGATGGCCACAACTATGACGAGATTGACCGCGCCTATCGCCGCGCGCTCCTCCTGAAGGGCCAGCCCGTCCTCATCGTGGCCTCGACCCACATTGGGTATGGCGCGCCCACGAAGCATGACTCGGCCGATTCGCATGGCGCCCCGCTTGGCGCGGAAGAAGTCGCTGGGCTCAAGACCGCGCTCAACTTCGACCCTGCGCAGTCGTTCGTCGTTCCGCAAGCCGTCTACGATATGTTCAAGGAACGCACCGCATTCCAGCATCGCATGGCCCGGCGTTGGACGCGGCAGAATCCAGACATCAAGGCGAGCCGTCCGGAGCCCGACTACATGAAGATGATGGACGCTTTGCCGAAGTTTGAAGCGGGCAAGGCGGTGGCAACGCGCTCGGCGTGTGGCGAAGTGATGAATGCGCTCGCGGCACTTGTTCCTGAGTTGATTGGTGGCTCGGCGGATCTTGGCCCCAGCAACAAAACAATCTTGAAGGGATTGGGCGATATCGCGCCCGCGTCCTTTGATGGGCGCAACATCCACTATGGCATTCGCGAGCTTGCGATGACGGCGATTGCGAACGGCATCACGGCCTTTGGTGGCTGGCGTGGGTATGGCGCTACGTTCTTTGTGTTCAGCGATTATTGCCGCCCGGCCATTCGCCTCGCGGCCCTCATGAAGGTGCCTTCGCTCTTCATCTTTTCGCATGATAGCTTCTATGTTGGCGAAGATGGCCCGACGCATGAACCGATTGAACAGCTCGCCGCGCTTCGCACCATGCCAGGCGTGAGAGTGTTCCGTCCGGCCGATGCAAACGAAACGAAGCATGCCTTCGTGGAAATGCTCCTTCATAAGGATGGCCCGAGTTGCATCTTGACGACGCGGCAGAATGTGCCCGTCCTCGAGGGCGTGCGGCACGATGGCGTTGCCCGCGGCGGTTATGTCATTTGGGAAGGCGGGGCACAAAGTGCCGCGACGACCGTGTTCATCTCGTCCGGTAGCGAAGTTGCCCTCTGTATCGAAGCGGCCAAGCGCCTCGTCGCCGAAGGCAAGTCCGCACGCGTCATTTCGATGCCGTCGATGGACCTCTTCCTTTCACAGAAGGCCGCCTATCAAGACGAAGTCCTTCCCTCCACGATGCCCAAGCGCGTCATCGTCGAAGCGGGCGTCCGCTTCGGTTGGGACCGCTTCAGCGTCGCGGCGAAGACGACCCGTTACCTGACCATTGACCACTATGGCTCCTCGGCGCCATACAAGGTCCTCGCGCAGGAGTTCGGCTTCACGCCGGAGAAGGTCTACGCGATCGCGGCAGAATTAGTGTAAACAACGATTTTTTGGATTTTTTTAACCAAACAGCGCGGCAGAAATGCCGCGCTTTTTTTGCCTCCTGACCGCGGCACTTTTGGTGGGGAAAGGGCTCACCTCAGACCTTTCCAAGGCTAACGTCAGGTGTTTCCAGGGATGAATTTAGGTTAAAGTACGGTACTTTTCTTAAAAAAGTACCGTACTTTTTCGGAAAAAGTACCGTACTTTTTGCCAAAAAGTACCGTACTTTTGGCTAAATGTATGGGGAGAGAGGGCTGAAGGGAGGGGAAGAGGCGGGAAAAGTGCCGCGGAAGGAGGGGCGTTATTGTTCAATAATGACCCGAGTTCCGATGCGACAGAGCGAATAAAGCCGCGCGGCATTCCAATTCGCGAGGCGGAAACAACCGTGCGATTCGGCGCGTCCAATTCGTTCGGGTGTGGGCGTGCCGTGGATGCCGTAGCCAGGCAAGGACAAGCCGAGCCAGGCGACGCCGACCGGGTTGTTGGGTCCATCCATGAAGATTTGCTTGGAAGATTTGCCGCGCTCGGGCGTATAAGTATAATTTGGATTGGGGACGAGCGAGATGATTTTGAGTTCGCCTTGGGGGACTTTGGCTTTATCTTTCGCAATGGAACAAGGGAAGAGGGCGAGGAGATTTCCGCCGCGGTCGTAGGCGGCGATTTCATAACGTGAGAGGGAAATTCTGATGAGAGTGGCTTCGGGACGGGTGGCGTCGCCCGGCAAGGTGCGGGTGCCAGCGGCCAAATCGTTCTTCATAGGGTGGAAGTCGGGCAAGGTGATGCGGGTGCCGGGACGGATTTTGGACCAGTCAAGACCCGGATTGAGGCGCTCAAGGGCGCGTTTTGAGGTGTGACCGCGCTCGGCGAAGGCCTCCTTGATGGATTCATAACCGAGCTTCGGGAGGCGGGCCTTGGCGGCAGGGTCGGTTGGAATGGTGACGAGCGAGGCGATGTCCGCGGCAGAAACGATGTCTTGGCGGAAGAGTTTTGTGCCGATTGAAAAGAATTTGTCGTAGGCCTCCTCCGGCGTGGCCGGGACTTTTTCGCCGCGGTCGCGGCAGTAGCGCTCCAAGGCCGATTGCGACTTGCGGCCCCATTGACCGTCAATCGTGTTCGAAGAATAGCCCAAACGGTCCAAGCGAATTTGGACGGCAAGCGTCTTTGATTCGCTGAACAACATCGCGGCACAAACTAAGAGCGCAGAAAACATACCCTATATTATACCATATTTCCGCCCGGATTGGAAGGGGGTTGGTGCGAGCGAGGGGGACTAAGGATGCGAGGCACCCTTATCCCCCTCGACCCCCTAATCCCTTTTAGCGGAATGTTTGCTGGCTTCGCCCGCAAACATTCCGCTAAAAGGGATTATGTGCACGATGGCGAAAACTGTACTTCAATACAATAACCACCCCCAAAGTCACAAAAACAAAGAAACGCAAAAAGGGGGTACACAAACGGACGAAAATATGGTATAATATACGGTGCGATGACAAAAGTCTTGATAGTCGATGACGAGCCTCGGATTCTGATGCTCATGAAAGGCCTCTTGAAGGCGAACAAATTTGATGTCGAAACGGCGACCGATGGAGAGAGCGCTCTCAACATTGTGCGCAGTGGCGACGTTGATATTGTTGTCACGGATTTGCGTATGCCCAATATGGATGGCATGGCGCTTTTTGAGGAGGTAAAGGCGATTGACGCGTCCATCCCCGTTATTTTGTTGACGGCGTATGCGAGTGTGGAGACGGCGGTTGAAGCCATGAAGAGTGGTATCTTTGATTACCTCACCAAGCCATTCAAAGTGGATGAGATGTTGGAGTGCTTGAAGCGGGCAGAGGCGAAGTTGGAGAAGAATTCTGCCGCGGTGGCGACATCCGCGACGGAGCCTCTAAGGTATCGATTCGAGAATTTGATTGCGTCGTCGCCGGCGATGAATGAAGTTTGTGAGACGATTGCGCGTGTGGCGCCGACGGCCGCGACAGTTCTTATTAATGGTGAATCGGGGACGGGTAAGGAAGTTGTGGCGCGGGCGATTCATAAGTCGTCGACGCGTGCGAACCGTCCGTGGGTGGCGGTCAACTGCGCGGCGATTCCGGAGAACTTGCTTGAAAGCGAGATGTTTGGCCACATGAAGGGGGCCTTCACGGGGGCGGTCGCGGATAAGGAAGGGTTGTTTGAGGCCGCCAATGGCGGCACCTTGTTCTTGGATGAAATCTCGTCGATGCCGCTGATTTTGCAAGGTAAGCTGCTGCGGGTCTTGCAAGAGAAGGAAATCCGCCGCGTGGGTGGGACGAAGGTCATCCCGATTGATGTGCGGGTTATTGCCGCGTCCAATGCGAATTTGGAAGAGGCGGTTGTGAAGGGGACGTTCCGGAGCGATTTGTTTTATCGGTTTGCGGTGATTACGATTGATATTCCGCCATTGAGGAAGCGGCCGGAGGATATTTTGCCGTTGGCGCGGCACTTTATTGCGTCAGAATTGGGCGATAAGGCGGCGCCACCTGCAATTAGCGAAGAGGCGTCGAAGGTTTTGTTGGCGTATGATTGGCCGGGCAATGTGCGTGAACTTGAGAATTGTATGCGCCATGCCTTGACTTTCTGGCAAAGTGGCGAGATTACCGCGAAGGAATTGCCCACGCGCGTGGTGGAGCATAAGACGGCGGAAAGCGAAAAGAGCGCCCCGGCGGTCGAGGCCGATGAGAATTCTTCGCTGAAAAGCTTCTTGAAACAAAAGGAAAAGGAGTATATTCGCCAGATTCTGGATGCCGCGGGCGGCGATAAGGAAAAAGCCGCGGACCATCTCAAAGTCAATCTTTCCACGCTTTATCGGAAACTCTCTGATGAATAAGGTGGTTTTTCGCAAATCTGAGAAAATGCTTTTGCAGAAATGAGAATTGAAGGTTGGGCGAAGGCTGATTCGAGGGTCTATAATAG